>NZ_JBRIQN010000010.1:0-205929 GCF_052981855.1 Micromonospora sp. LZ34 | reverse complement strand
CGGGTGCCGAAACCTCGTGGGCGGACGCTGACCTGCCCGCACTGCGCATTTTCCGGGCACCGTGACCTGGTCGCGGCCGCCAGCATCGCCACCCGCACTCCGGGCGGCGGACCCACCACCTCGACAGCTGTCGTGCTGCCGGAGGTGGTCACGTACCGTCGAGCCGGCCGGCACCTCCCCGGCGCCGGACAGTCCCGACGTGACCCCCGCCGCCCACACCAGGCGGCGCGAGGATCAGTTGGCCCGCGGAGGCGCCCCACCGCCCGGTGGGGAGTCGCTCACCCTGAACGGTGAGGATCCACAACACCACCGGACCCCCGGTGAACGTTAGTGGACACCGCACTAGCGTGACGGGGTGACCACCGACCCGCTCGCCCCGCTGCTGGAGCTCGCCGACATCGCCCCCGCCGTCGAGCGGGCCCGCGAGCGCTTCGACCAGGCGCTCCGGCACCGCGCCCTGCGCCGGCACGGGGGCCAGGTCGCGGCCGAGGTTAGCCTCCGCTCCGCGGTGGCCAGCGCGGCGCTGGAGGGGTACGCCCACGACCGCGAGGCCGTCCGGGCGGGGACGGTCACCGAGCCGGTGCTGCAGGGGGCGCTGCGGGTGGCCGGGGCGCTGCCCGGGCTGAGCGAACTCTGGCCGAAGGCGCCCCGGCAGGCGCTGGCCAAGCTGCACGTGCTGGCCGCCCGGGACGTGGTCACCGAGGCCGAGCTGGGCCGTCCGGTGAACGACCCGGTGGTGGCCGCGCGGCTGGACGGGCTGGCCGGGCTGGTCGCGGGCGGCACGAAGGTCTCCCCGCTGGTGCTGGCCGCCGTCGTGCACGGCGAACTGCTGAACCTGCGCCCGTTCGCCGGGCCGTCCGGGCTGGTGGCGCGGGGCGCGGCCCGGCTGGTGCTGCTCTCCAGCGGCCTCGACCCGCGCGGCCTGCTCGCCGTCGACGTGGGGCACCGGGAGCGCGAGCCCGAGTACGTCGGCTCGGCCGGCGCCTTCGCCACCGGCACGCCGGACGGGCTGCGCTCCTGGCTGCGCCACTACATGGCCGCTGCCGAGGTCGGCGCGGACCAGCTCACCACGATCGGCGACGAGATCATCGCCGCCGCCTGAGCGGCGCGATCCGGGCGACTGCCTGAGCCCCGCCGTCCGGGCCGCCGTTTGAGCCCCGCCGTCCGGGCCGCCGCCTGGGCCGCAGGCACGGTCCGGGCTGCCGGCTGAGTGGTGCCTACGCGCTGCCGGCTGAGAGGAGCCGTGCGAGCGGCCTGAGGGGCGCCGGGGCCGCGACGGGCGCGGTCAGGCGGCGGGGGCGGTGCGGGTGCGGCGGTGCCGGCCGTACCAGGCGATGCCGATGGCCACCCCGACGCCGACGCCGAGCGCGGCCGCGGCGACCGGGACGGCGGGACGCTCGCGCAGCCGGCGGCCCAGCGGGATCGGGTGCCGGAACTCCAGCACCGGCCAGGAGTTTTCCGCCGCCAGCTTGCGCAGCTGCCGGTCCGGGTTCACCACCGTCGGGTGGCCCACGCACTCGAGCAGGGGGCGGTCGCTGTACGAGTCGGAGTAGGCGTACGAGTTGGCGAGGTCGTAGCCGCGCGCGGTGGCCAGCTCGCCGACCGCGTCGACCTTGCTCGGCCCGGCGGCGTAGAACTCCACCACGCCGCTGTAGCGGCCGTCCACCACACCCATCCGGGTGGCGATCACGTCGGTGACCCCGAGCAGCTCGCCGATCGGCCGGACCATCTCCTCGCCGGAGGCGGAGACCAGCACCACATCCCGGCCGGCCGCCTGGTGCTCCTCGATCAGGGCGGCGGCCTCGGCGTACACGTACGGGTTGATCAGCTCGTGCAGCGTCTCCGCGACGATCTGGCGGACCTGCTCCACCTGCCAGCCCTTGCAGAGCGCGGCGAGGTAGTCCCTGGTCCTGGCCATGGTCTGCTCGTCGGTGCCGCCCAGCCGGAACATCAGCTGCGCGTACGCCGACTTGACCACGTCACGCCGGGTGATCAGGCCGTCCCGGTAGAACGGCCGCCCGAACGCCAGGGCGCTCGACTTGGCGATGACGGTCTTGTCCAGATCGAAGAAAGCGGCACTTCGGCCCACGGCGCGAAAGTCTAGCCCGATGGTCTATGGTCGGCGGGTGCCCGGGGTCCGATGCCCCCTCAGGCCCGCGGGCCGGCCCAACCACCTCCGCACATCGTGACGGCGGTCACACTCTGCGAACATGATTTCGCGGGGAGTGGAGGCGACACCACTCGACGTGAGCAGGTCCGCTCAGGCAGACTTGTCGGCACGACGAGTATTCATAGCTCGGACAACTCGCAGACCCTCGGCGGTTGCACCCCCCGTGACCGCTGAGTGGGTTCGGCTCGACCCCCCCGGAGCCGAACCTCACGACGACCCCCGTCTCCCCCCGACGGGGGTCGTCCCTTTCCGGGATGTGTGCTGCGACGCAGGTCATGGCCGCTCTCCGGGCCCTCAGGCCGGCTCTCATCGGGTGGCTCGGCCGCCGGAGTCGGCAGATCGTCAGCAGGCGCGGCGAAGGCGCCCAAGATCAAAGCGGCGTGGTGGGTCGAGTGTGCGCATAACGGTTTGGCGTCGTCAACGCCTGCTCGTCCCCCACGACCCGCCGCGCCAGGTTGATCGGACGGCATCGTTACAGCCGGGTGGCGTAGCCGCGTCTCAGATCGTGGAACGGCATCCCGCCGACGGCCTTTCGGGCCGGTGGCAAGGCCGGCGGCGTCGGGGGTGAACGCGCCCGCGCAGCACGGGCGACCGCTGTCGGCCTCCGATCGAGGCCTTCTGCGGCCAGCGCGGCACCTCCCGAACTCGGCAGCGTGCCCTGAGCACCGCCGAACGGTCCGGAAAGGGGGTCAGCCCATGGTGGGTAAATGCCTGTTCGTCGGTGACGCAACGGTCGTGCACGGGCTGGGATACGCGCTCTCCGTAACCAGGTCTCCGGTGACCTGCGGCCGTGGTCCATCTCGAAGGCGGCCGGTGCGCGGGCGCGTGGTCGTCCCGGTTCGCGTACGACGATTGGGCGCTGCCATGCCTGCTGAGGAGGGCGCACGGGCAGCGGCCGACGTGCGCAGAGCGCTAGCCTGCCCGGCATGCCCGACGACGTGGTCGAGTACTACCACCAGTTCCTCGACGACCGCCCCTGGTACGCGGAGGGACTGAGCTGGACGGTGATCCAGCCGGCCAGCGGGCCGGTCACCGAGGATCTCGTCCTGCGGCGGCTGCGCGGCACGCGAGTCGACCTCGCCGAGATCCGGTTTCCGCACGTCAACGACTTCCGGCCCGGGATGCCCGACGAGTCGAAGGTGGCGTACCTGACCCAGGTCGGCCCGGCGGTGGTGATGTTTCAGCCCAACGGCTTCGAGGGCGCCCGGCGGGAGGTGCTGCGCTGGCTCAGCGCCGGCGCCCGGGTGCACAACGTCGACTGGACCATCAACGGCAACGGCGGCATCAGCTACGCCGTCTACGGCGAGGTCCTGACCTGGGTGGACAAGAACGATCCCAACCGGCGCCACGGCGAGCAGCCGGACGTGCTCGACGACGACCTGGACGGGCTGCGCGAGAGCCGCCGCCGGTGGGACGCCGGTGACCTGGCGGGCGCCGACTTCGGCGCCGAGGCGATGGCGGTCGTCGAGCGGCGCACCGGCGTCCGGCTCGACGCCGACTGGGTCGACGCCTTCGAGGAGCCCGGCCCAGCCGTGATGATCGGCGACATCCCCCGGGACCCGCGACCGCCGGGCCGGTTCGGGCGCACTGACCCCGACCTGGACGCCCGACTGCGGTCCGCGCCCGAGCCGGTGCGCCGGGCCGCCCTGACGCTCGTCGCGCGGGCCCTCGCCCAGCAGTTCACCTTCAGCGACCCAGAGGCCGTGGCGGCGACGGTGGACGCGGTCGAGCGCGGCGTGCCGCTCGCCCCGGAGATGCGCACGCGGATGATGCGCTCGCGGGCCACCGGCGACGGGGGCGCCGGTCCGTCGGCCGTGAACGGACTACACGCCGCGACCGCCACGGGCCAGGGCTCGCACGAGCCACTCGACCTGCTCAACGCGGCCACGTACGCGGTCCCCGACGAGTGGCCCCGCCTGCGCCGGGCGGTCGACCGGCTGCTCCGCGGCTGACCGTACGGGCCCCGTTCTTTCCCGCCCCGGTCTGTTGCCTCCGAGGTTCATGGCCCCGACTCGAGAACGTCGCGCGCCGGACCGTGGCGTTCGGCGATGCGTCGGCGTAACCCCCGACGCAGGCGCGCCGACGCACCCGGAGCGGATGCGAGGACGCTGAGCTCGTCAGGCTCGACCGCCGCCCGGTCAGCCAGGGCGAGCACGGCAGCGTACGTTCGGCTCCCGCCGGCGGCGAGCCTGCCCTTGAGATGTCCGAGCACCTCCAGCAGGACCGCCCGGTCGGCGTGCGGATGTCGGGCCACGAGCAGCAGGAGTCGATTGTCGTTCCAGGTGCTGCTCCGCTGACCGCACAGCCGGGCCAGTACGTCCGGCGGGGTGCGTGGGTTGGCTGCCAGCGCCTCCCGGACGAACGGGTACGGGCAGCCCGCCAGGGCACGCAGCACCGCGTCGTCGGTACCTGGATCAGCGGCGAGATCGCGGTACTGGGCCGGCGTGCGCAGCCCTCGCATCGTCGCCTCGACATTCACGTGGACCATGATGCGCCCGTCGTGGCCGGCCGGACGGCCGCGGCTGGTCGAGAGCGCGCCGGATGTGGCACCGCATAGCAGATCCACCGCTTGCGCGGGCGTTGTCCACAGGGCGCCGGGTTGTCCACAGGCGGCCGTGCGAGGACGGCGGGCGGGGGTGGATCGGCAGCAAAGTCTCCGGTCAGCAACCCGAGCCGACCGTTGGAGGCCACGATGCCACCCCGTACCTCCGTTTCCGCACACCGGCGCCGGCCGCTGGTCGTCACGTCGGACGGCGAGCTTCTCGACGACCTGCTGCGGCTCGCCGCGGCGGGCGACGTCGAGGTGGACCTCGCCGCCGACCCGACCGCCGCCCGGACCCGCTGGCTGCCCGCCCCGCTGGTGCTGGTCGGCTGCGACCAGGCGCAGCCCTGTCTGCGGGCGCGGTTGCCGCAGCGACCGCGGCTGGTCCTGGTGGGCCGGTCCGGTGAGCTCGACCCCGGCTGGCAGGTCGCCGAGTTGATCGGCGCCGAACACGTCGCCACCCTGCCCGCCGCCGAACCGTGGCTGGTCGACCGGTTCGCCGAGTGCGGCCCCGACCGGGCCGGGAACGGTGAGGCGCGGGTCACCGCGGTGCTGGGCGGGCGCGGCGGTGCCGGTGCGAGCATCGTCGCCGGCGGGCTCGCGGTCACCGCCGCCCGCGCCCGGCTGCGCACGCTGCTGGTCGACGCCGACCCGCTCGGCGGCGGGCTGGACCTGGTGCTCGGCTGGGAGCAGTTGGAGGGACTGCGCTGGCCGGCGCTCACCGACGCGGACGGGCGGGTGGACGCACCGGCGCTGGTGCGGTCGCTGCCCAGCCGGCGTGACCTGGTGGTGCTCTCCTGGGACCGGGGCGACCTGCTCACAATCCCGGTGCAGGCGATGGCGGCCACCGTGGACGCCGCCCGGCGCGGCCGGGACTTCGTGGTCGTCGATCTGCCCCGCCAGCTGAACGACGCGGCGGTGACCGCGCTCCAGGCGGCCGACCAGGCGTTCGTGGTGGTGCCCGCCGAGCTGCGGGCCACCGCGGCCGCGGCCCGGGTGGTGGCCGCCGCCGCCCCGCACTGCGTCGACCTGTCGGTGATCGTCCGCGGCCCGGCGCCGGGCCGGCTGCGGGCCGTCGAGGTCGCCCGGGCGCTCGGCCTGCCGCTGGCCGGCACGCTACGCCCGGAGCCGGGACTCTGCCGAGGGCTGGAACGGGGCGAGGCGCCGGCGGCCAGCGGCCGAGGGCCGTTGGCCACGCTCTGCCAGCGGATCGTCGGCGACCTGACCGGCGTGCCCGTGCCGGGTGCGGCATGACCGGGCAGGCTGACGGCGACACCCTCGCCGCCCGGGTCCGGCAACGGATCGCCGCCGCGGACACCCCGGTCACCCCGGCCGCGATCGTCTCCGCTGTACGGGCCGAGCCGGGCGCCGCCGTCCTCGGGGACAACGCCGTGCTGCGGATGGCCGACCGGGTACACGACGACCTGGTCGGCGCCGGTCCGCTCGCCCCGCTGCTGGCCGACCCGGAGGTGACCGACGTGCTGGTGAACGGCACCCGGGTCTGGGTGGACCGGGGTCAGGGCCTGCACCAGGTCGCCGTCCCGGTCGGCACGGTCGACGACGTACGCCGGCTCGCGCAGCGGCTCACCGCCGGCGCGGGCCGGCGGTTGGACGACGGCTCGCCGTACGCGGACGCCCGGCTCGCCGACGGCACCCGGCTGCACGCCGTGCTGCCACCGGTGGCGACCGACGGGCCCTACCTGTCGTTGCGGACCTTCCGCCAGCGACCGTTCACCCTCGACGACATGGTCGGGCAGGGGACGGTCCCGCGACCGGTGGCACCCGTGCTCGCCGCCGTCGTGGCGGCCCGGCTGGCGTACCTGGTCACCGGCGGCACCGGGTCGGGAAAGACCACTCTGCTGAACACGCTGCTCGGTCTGGTGCCCGCGACCGAACGGATCGTGCTGGTGGAGGACGCCGCCGAGCTGCACCCGGTGCACCCGCACGTGGTCGGGCTCCAGGCCCGCACCGCCAACGTGGAGGGCTCCGGCGCGGTCGGGCTGACCGACCTGGTCCGGCAGGCGCTGCGGATGCGGCCCGACCGGCTGGTCGTCGGTGAGTGCCGGGGCGGGGAGGTGGTCGACCTCCTCGCCGCCCTCAACACCGGCCACGACGGCGGGGCCGGGACGCTGCACGCCAACGCGCCCTCGGACGTACCGGCCCGGCTGGAGGCGCTCGGCATGCTCGGCGGGCTGCCCCGCGCCGCCCTGCACGCCCAGGTGGCCGCCGCGCTTCAGGTGCTGCTCCAGGTCCGCCGCAGCTCCGGCCGGCGGGTCCTGGAGTCGATCTGCCTGTTGCTGCCCGAAGGCCCGGAACGGCTGGTCACCGCGGTCCCCGCCTGGATACGCGGACGCGGGTTCGGCATCGCCGCCCGGCCGCTCGGGGCGCTGCTGCGGGAGCGGGGCGTTGAGCTGCCGCCGATCCTCTGCGAGCCCTGGCCCGGATCGGCGGGACCGGCATGAGCGCCGGGTACTGGCTGCTGGTGGCGTTGCTGACCACGGTCGCGGTGCTGGTGGCCGGGCCGCTGCGGCGCTCCCGGGTCCGACGCCGCGCCCTGACTGGTCCGGCCGCCCCCGACGATCCGCTCGTGGACTGGGTGGCGGAGCTGCGCCGCCCGATCGCCGGCACCGACGGCGCCGCCCGGGCGGCCGGCAGGGTGCCGTCGCTGCCGGTCCGGCAGGTGGCCGGCCGAGCGCCGCTGTCCCGGCCGGACGATGCGGCTCCGCTGCGGGCCGCCGAACCGTCCCTGCCGCCGCCCCGTGCCGGCGGGACACCGATGGCCCCGCGCTTCGCCGGCCCGCCACGACCGCCCGGTCGCCGGGATCCCCGCCGACCCGCCGGGCCCGTCGGGCCGCCGACCGCCTCAGTGGGGCGACGGCCGGCGACAACGGGGCGACGGCCGGCGACCTGGGCCGGGCCGGTGCCGCCGGACGCCGGATGGCGACGCGTGTCGGCTGCGCTCACGGCGTCGCCGAAGCGCACCCTGCTCCTCGCCGGCCTGGTCGGTGCCGGGCTGGGGGTACTGCTCGGCGGCCCGGTGGCGGGGGCGGCCCTCGGTGGCTACGGGGCGTTGGGTGCCCGCGCCCTGGTTGGGCGGCAGGCGGCGCGGCGTGCGGACCGGGCCCGGCGTCGACGCCTGGACCAGCTCTGCGGTCTCGCCGCCGACCTGCGCGCGGGACTGCCCGTGCTGGTGGCCGCGGAGCGCCTGGGGCTGACCGTCGCCGGTGACGCCTCGAACGCTCCGGCCCCGGCGCGCGACGGCATCGGTCTGCCCGGGACGAACACCGGGCCGGAGCGGGCGGCGGTCAGCGCCGGTGCGGGCGTGCTGGCGACGAACGCCGACCGCGGGCTGCCGTCGTCGATCATCGGTGCCGTAGCGGGTGGCGGCATCGGGGCGGGTCTCGACCGGTGCGGGGACCACATCCCCCAGCTGCCGGTCGCGCCGCCGAGCGCCGGACCTCCCCTGGCAGGTGCTCTCCCGGCCCTCCTCGCCGGCGGTCCCAGCGCGGTCGTCGAGCCGGCGGGTAGCGCCGGCCCGCGACGCGGCGAGCCGGGCCGGCGTGCGCGGTCGGGCGACGAGCCGACCGGATCGGACCGGCTCCTGCGGCTGGCGCTCGCCGCCGTACGCCTGGCGGACCGGACGGGCGCGCCGCTGGCCGAGCTGGTGGAGCGGATCGAAGCCGACGCCCGCTCGACCGATCGCGGACTGGCCGCGGCGGCGGCACAGGCGGCCGGGGCGCGGGCGGCCGCGTGGCTGTTGGCGGCGCTGCCCCTCGGCGGCATCGGGCTCGGCTACGGCATCGGCGTGGACCCGATCGCCGTGCTGCTGCACACCCCGGTCGGTGGGGGCTGCGCCGTCGCCGCGATCGTGCTCCAGGTCGCCGGGCTGCTCTGGGCCGAGCGGCTCGGCGCGACGCCGGGGCGGGCCGGCTGATGTCCCGGACGGTGCTGGCCGCCGGGTGCCTGGTCGGGGCGGCTCTGCTCACCGCGACGTCCGGGGTAGGGCGCCGCCCGCGGCACCGGTTGCGCAACCTGAGCTCCGCCCCGCCCGCTCCGGGGCGACCGGCCGCCGGCGGTCCCGCCGAGCCGGCGGCGGACGGCGACGGGGTGCCGCGGCCGGGCCGGCGCCCGGACGCGCTCCGCCTCGCGGCGGGGCTGGGCGGCCTGGCCGTGGCCGTGGTCGTCGGTGGTTGGCCGGGGCTGCTCGCGGCGCTCCCGACGGCGATGCTGCTCGACCGGGCGTTGCGCCGGATCGAGCCGCCGGCCGTCCGGAACCGCCCTGCGTGAGGCCGCGGACCTGCCCCTCGCCGCCGACCTGCTGGCGGCCGCGATGCGGGCGGGCGCGCCGGTCGACCGGTCCGTGCTGGCGGTGGCCGAGGCGCTCGACGGGCCCCTCGCCCAGCGGCTGGGCCGGGTCGGTCGCATGCTGCTGCTCGGCGGCGGCCCGGAGGAGGCGTGGTCCCAGCTCGGGTCGGTACCCGGCGCGGGGCGGATGACCGCGGCGGCGATGCGCTCCTCGCACAGCGGCGCCGCGCTGGCCGGGGCGCTGACCCGGCTCGCCGACGACCTGCGTGCCGACCGGGCCACCGCAGCCGAGGCGTCCGCCCGCCGGGCGGGGGTGCTCGTGGTGTTGCCGCTGGGGCTCTGCTTCCTGCCGGCCTTCATTCTCGCCGGCCTGGTGCCGGTGATCGTCGCCGTCCTCGGCGACGTGCTCTGAGAACCCTCGAGAAAGGACAGCACGTGCGCAAACTCTTGGCCCGCCTGCGCGGGGACGCCGGCATGAACACCGCCGAGTACGCCGTGGGCACCCTCGCCGCCGTCGCCTTCGCCGGAATCCTGCTGAAGGTGCTGACCTCGGGCAACGTGCAGTCGGCGTTGACCGCCGTCATCGACCGGGCGCTGAAGTGACCCGGCGCCGGCCGGCCGGCCGCGACCGGGGTTCCTTCACGGCCGAACTGGCGGCCGGCCTGCCGGCGCTGGTCCTTCTCCTGCTCGCCGGCCTGACTGCGGTCAACGCGGTCAGCACGAAGGCGGGCTGCCTGGACGCGCCCCGGGAGGCGGCGCTCGCCGCCTCCCGGGGCGAGGACGGAACGGCCGCCGGGCAGCGCTCCGCTCCGGCGGGTGCCGAGGTGTCGGTGGCGGTCGACGGCGAGCGGGTCCGGGCTCCGGTCCGCACCCTCGGCGCCCGGCTGCCCAGGATCACCGTGGCCGCCACCGCGGTCGCCGCCGTCGAACCCGGCGTTCCGGGCGCGCAACCGTGACCGCCCGCGGCGACCGCTGCCCACCGAGCGGCTCCCGTCGCGGCACTGCTCGCCGGCGGGCTGGTCCGGTGCGTCATCGAGCCGGCGGTCCGGCCGGGGAGCGGGGCGGGGCGACCATCTGCCTGCTCGCCGTCGGGCTGGTGTTCGTGGTGGTCGGGCTGTTCGGTGCCGCCGTGGCAAGCGCCCGGGCGGCCCGGCAGCAGGCTCGGGTGGCGGCGGACTTCGCCGCGCTCGCGGGAGCGGGTCGGGTGCTCGACGGCCATCCGACCGCCTGCGGACGGGCCACCGAGATCGCCGCCGCCAACGGAGGGCGGCTGGTCGGCTGCCGGCTCGACGGACTCGACGTCCTGGTCACGGCGGAGGTGACCGTCGCGCCGCTGCCCGGGCTGACCCGCGTCGCCACAGCCAGCGCGCGGGCCGGCCCGGTACGAGGCTGACCCGGGGCGCGGGTCCCGTAAATGACCCGCGCCCGGCAGTAATGACCCGCGCCCGGCAGTCCCTCGGGGCGGTCGTCGCGAGCCGTGAGCTCACCGAGGGCCGTGGAACGCCCCGGCGCCCAGCGCGGCTGTCCCTCGTCAGGGCGTCAGGAGCGCGCCCGTCGGAGCCCGGAGGCGTCAGCGGGCCTGGAGGGCGTCGAGCGCGACGGCCATCGCGATCACCAGCCGCCGGTCGATCTGCGGGTGCTGGATCTCGACGACGTACCGGTCCCGCAGGCCCCACTTCTTCACCAAGGTGAAGACCGGCTGGCCGTTCGCGGTGAAGTCGAAGTGGTACGGCAGCCAGGAGAGCGAGTCGACGAAACGCCGCAGCAGGGCCACCGGCAGGCTGCGCTCCTGGCCGGTCACCTGCGGCAGGCCGGCCTGCTCGACGTGCCAGGTGGAGCGGAGCAGCGACTGGGCGAAGTCCTTGCGGAAGGCGCCGATGGGGGTGCCGGCGGCGTCGGTCACGTCGTACGTGGCGCCGAGGTCGAGCCGCTGGCGGGCCTTGAACCCGAGCAGCGGCTGCTGCTTCGAGTCGTCCGTGTAGATGGTCACCTGCTCCTTGAAGGCGAGCCGCTTCTGCTGGGCGAACGCCAGCAACCCACCCTCGGAGCCGTCCGGCGCGACGGCGTGGACCTCGTACTGGTTGACCATCATCCGCACCCGTTGGCGGATGTGGAACTGCTGCTGGGCCTGCAAGTTGTCGGGCTGCATCATGTCTCCTCACCGATAATCCGCCGGAGTCTCGCACAGCCCGGTCGCCCCTGCCGCCCGGAAACCGCGACAGCCGGCACCGAAAGCCGCCACGGATACCCGCCCGGGGTCGGCCGCCGGTCCCGAGGGCCGGGCGTCAGCGGCCGCCGTCCACGGTGGCGCGCAGCGACCAGGCGTTGAGCACCTGGTGGATGCTGCGCAGCCGTTCGTTGATCTGCTCCAGCCGCTCCGCCTGGGCCAGCGCGGCGAGCGCGGCGCCGAGCGCTATCTGCTGGTCGAGGGTGAGGTTCTCCTGGTCGATGGTGTAGAGCAGGTCGACGGTCTCGGCGATGGTGTCGGCCACGACTCCTCCTCCGGGCGAACGACGAACAAACAGCGGGAACAAACGACGACAACAGCGGAATCGCCAACGACGGCCACCGTCGATGGAAGCGCTCCCATGACATTGCCCAGCCAAGCGCCGGCTTCATGCATGACGGCCGGCTCAGGACGGCAGGTTCGACAGCACCACGTCGAGCACCCGGATCGCGTCCGGCTTGGACAGCGGGTTGTTGCCGTTGCCGCATTTCGGTGACTGGACGCAGGACGGGCAGCCGGTCTCGCAGCCGCACTCCGCGATCGCGTCCCGGGTGGCGCGCAGCCAGGCCGCCGCCGTGCCGTACGCCCGCTCGGCGAAACCCGCCCCACCCGGGTGCCCGTCGTAGACGAAGACGGTCGGCGCCTCGGTGTCCGGGTGCACCGCGGTGGAAAGCCCGCCGATGTCCCACCGGTCGCAGGTGGCCATCAGCGGCAGCAGCCCGATCGCGGCGTGCTCGGCGGCGTGCAGCGCCCCTGGCACGTCGGCCGGCTCCACCCCGGCCGCGGCCAGCGACTCCGGGGAGAGGGTGAACCAGACCGCCACGGTGCGCAGCTCCCGGGCCGGCAGGTCCAGCGGCCGGGTGTCGATCACCTCGCCGGTGGCGATCCGGCGCCGCTGGTAGGAGACCACCTGACTGGTCACGTCGACCTCGCCGAGGAAGAGCCCCACCGGGCCGGCGTCGACGTAGGAACGCACGCTCACCACCGACAGCGAGGTGACGTCGCGGGCGTGGGTGGACCAGTCCGGCTCCTCCGGATGCACCAGCGCGCAGCCGTCGGCCAGGTCCAGCTCGTCCACCACGTACGAGACGCCCTGGTGCAGGTAGACCGCGCCGGGGTGGAGCAGGAAGTGCGAGGAGCCGCCGTCGACGGTGCCGAGCAGCCGACCGGTCGCCGCCTCTACCACGCAGACCGGGGCGCCGCCCTCGCCGCGCAGGTCCACCTCGGGGCGCTCCCGGTGCCGCCAGTACCAGCCGGTCGGGCGCTGCCGCAGCGCCCCCGCCTCGACCAGCGCGTCCACCGCCTCCTTCGCCCCGTCGCCGAAGAGCGCCAGGTCGGCCGGGGTCAGCGGGGACTCGACCGCCGCGCAGGCCAGCTGCGGCCCGAGCACGTACGGGTTGGCCGGGTCGAGCACGGTCGCCTCCACCGGAGCCCCGAACAGCGCCTCCGGATGGTGCACCAGGTAGGTGTCCAGCGGGTCGTCCCGGGACACCAGCACGGCGAGCGCCTCCTGCCCCGAGCGCCCCGCGCGCCCGGCCTGCTGCCAGAGCGAGGCCCGCGTGCCCGGGTAACCGCAGATCAGCACCGCGTCCAGGCCGATCAGGTCGACGCCCAGCTCCAGCGCGTTGGTCGAGGCCAGCCCGAGCAGCTCGCCGTGCAGCAGCGCCCGCTCCAACTCGCGCCGCTCCTCGCGCAGGTAGCCGGCCCGGTAGGCGGCCACCCGGTCGCCGAGCCCGGGCACCGCCTCGTCCAGCGCCCGGCGCGTGTTCGCCGCCACCACCTCGGCGCCCCGGCGGGAGCGGACGAAGGCGAGCGTGCGTACCCCCTCGGC
Organism: Micromonospora sp. LZ34; assembly: GCF_052981855.1. Lineage (NCBI taxonomy): Bacteria > Bacillati > Actinomycetota > Actinomycetes > Micromonosporales > Micromonosporaceae > Micromonospora > Micromonospora sp. LZ34. Next base: position 192,854 of record NZ_JBRIQN010000010.1, on the reverse strand, counting down.
GACCGTGTCGGCGAGCAGGTCCGCGGTCTCCCGCAGCGCCGACCGGCGGACCGGCGCGAGGTCCACCGCGTCGGACGAGGTGTCGGCCGAGGAGAGCAGCGGCGGCTCCCAGAGCGCGAAGGTCACCCCGCCGCGCGGCGAGGTGTCCTCGGTGACGGCGGCCACCGGGAGGCCGGTGAGCCGCCCGGCCGCCGCCGCCGGGTCGCCCGACGTGGCCGAGGCCAGCACGAAGACGGGGGTACGCCCGTACTTCGCGCACTGCCGCCGCAGCCGGCGCAGCACGTGCGCGACGTGCGAGCCGAACACGCCCCGGTAGGTGTGGCACTCGTCGACCACCACGTACGCCAGCCGGCGCAGGAACCCGGACCACTGGGCGTGCCCGGGCAGGATGCCGTGGTGCAGCATGTCGGGGTTGGTCAACACGAACCGGGAGTGCCGCCGGATCCACTCCCGCTCGGCGCGCGGAGTGTCCCCGTCGTAGCAGGCGGGGCGTACCCCGTCGAGTTCCAGCTCGGCGACGGCGCGCAACTGGTCGGCGGCCAGCGCCTTGGTCGGCGCCAGGTAGAGCACGGTGGCCCGGGGGTCGGCGAGCAGCGCCGCGAGCGCGGGCAGTTGGTAGGCCAGTGACTTGCCGGACGCCGTGCCGGTGGCCACCACCACGTGCTGCCCGTCGTACGCCAGGCTGGCCGCCTCGGCCTGGTGCCGCCACGGCGCGACCACGCCGCGGCGGGCGAACGCCGCGCGCAGCTCCGCCGGGGCCCACCCGGGCCACGGCGCCGGCACGCCGGGCCGGGCCGGCACCCGCTCGACGTGGGTGACCGGGTCGGTCGGATGCCGCCCGCGCAGCCGGCCCAGCAGGTCACCCGGCGATCGCCCTCGGCCGGGGCCTGCGGATACGGTGACTGCGGACGACACGACCTGCACTCTCGCACTGGTGTTCGGAAATGAAAAGCCGGGGGGTTGGGTAAGGGGGAGCCTTCGCCGGTGAGCCGTCGGGCCGTACCGGCGGTAGTGGTTAGATGCCCAGGAGAGTTTACGGCTCTTGCGAGGAGGACCGATGGAGCTGTCGCTGGCGACCCGCACCGTGGGGGAGCACACGGTGCTCGAGGTCGGCGGTGAGGTGGACGTCTACACCGCCCCCCGGCTGCGTGAGCGGCTCCTCGAACTGATCGACGGCGGGGCCCGCCACGTGGTGGTGGACCTCGGCCGGGTGGACTTCCTCGACTCCACCGGGCTGGGCGTGCTGGTCGGCGCGCTCAAGCGGCTGCGCTCGGCCGGCGGCTCGTTCGCCCTGGTCTGCGACAAGGAGCCACTGCTCAAGATCTTCCGGATCACCGCGCTCGACCAGGTCTTCCCGCTGCACCCCACGGTCGACGCCGCGGTGGCCGCGGACCCGACCGGCGCCGGCGCGTGATGGCCACGGTCCGGCTCTCGTTCTCGCCGGCGCCGGTGCACGTCCGCACCGCGCGCCTGGTCGGCGTCGCGGTCGCCCGGCGGGCCGGGGTCCGCGAGGACCTGCTCGACGAGGTACGCCTGGCGATCGGTGAGGCCTGCACCCGGGCCGTCGCCCTGCACCGGCAGTACGGGCTGGCCGACCCGGTGCTGGTGGAGATGTCCGACGCCGGGCAGTACGCCGTCCGGGTGGTCGACCGCGCCCCGATCGAGGCCGGCATCGGGCTGGCCGCGCTGCCGCCGGACGAACTGGCCGACGAGTCGCTCACCGACGAGGCGCTCACCACCGGCGTCGGCTTCGCGCTGCTCGCCGGTTTCGTCGAGGACCTCCAGGTGCGCCCGGTCGACGAGGGCATCGGCACCGAGGTCCGGATGGTCTGGCCCGTCGGCCGCTGACCTGATCACCCACCACACAGGCCGCGTCCCCACCGGGGGCGCGGCCTGCTTGCCATGGACCCGCTCCTATATCAGATTCCGGTTCATAACACAGCGACGAAGATCATCGAGACAGGGTGACCCCTCGGTGTGACCTCCGACACGACAGAGGGCTACAGTACCCGGGTTGTCAGCAAGTGATCCATCCCGCAGCCAGCGGGAACGGGTGTTCATCGCTGGTCCGCCGGGGTGGGTTGGCGCGCGCTTGCGAGTCCGCATCCAGGCGCCGGTCGGTGCACTCCACCGGCCGGCGCGAGTGTCGGTACAGGAGGACACAGATGTCCGATACCTTGGCCGCCGCCGAAGGCGGCGGGATCTCCCTCACCGGAGCCAATGTCACCTACGTCGTCATCGCCGCGGTGATCGCGCTGGTGGCGCTCGCCTTCGCGGCCGCGCTGACGAAGGCGGTGCTGGCGGCCGGTAAGGGCACCACCAACATGCAGGAGATCTCCGGGGCGGTCCAGGAGGGCGCCGCGGCCTACCTGCTCCGGCAGTTCCGCACCCTGGCGATCTTCGTGGTCATCGCCGTGGTGCTGCTCTTCCTGCTGCCGGTGCACGACACCGACGGCAGCGAGACCGCGGTGAAGATCGGCCGCTCGCTCTTCTTCGTGGTGGGTGCGCTGTTCAGCGCGTTCATCGGCGGGGCCGGCATGTGGCTGGCCACCCGGGCCAACCTGCGGGTCGCCGCCGCCGCGCGGGAGCGACAGGGCGGCCGGGAGGCGGCCATGAAGATCGCCTTCCGCACCGGTGGCGTGGTGGGCTTCCTCACCGTCGGCCTCGGCCTCTTCGGCGCCGCGCTGGTCGTGCTGATCTTCCAGGGTGACGCGCCGACCGTGCTGGAGGGCTTCGGCTTCGGCGCCGCGCTGCTGGCCATGTTCATGCGGGTCGGCGGCGGCATCTTCACCAAGGCCGCCGACGTCGGCGCCGACCTGGTCGGCAAGGTCGAGCAGGGCATCCCCGAGGACGACCCGCGCAACGCCGCCACCATCGCCGACAACGTCGGCGACAACGTCGGTGATTGCGCCGGCATGGCCGCCGACCTGTTCGAGTCGTACGCGGTCACCCTGGTCGCCGCACTGATCCTCGGCCGGGCCGCGTTCGGCAACGAGGGCCTGGTCTTCCCGCTGATCATCTCCACCGTCGGCGTGCTCGTGGCGATCATCGGGGTCTTCATCACCCGGCTGCGCACCTCCGACCGCAACGGCCTGACCGCGATCAACCGGGCCTTCTACCTCTCTGCCGTGATCTCGGCGGTGCTGGTGGCGATCGCCGCGTTCGCGTACCTGCCGGCCACGTTCGGCGGCCTGGAGGGCGGCCTCACCAACGACGACGGCACCCCGATCGACGGCAACCCGCGCCTGGTGGCCATCGGCGCCGTGGTGATCGGCATCGTGCTCGCCGCCGCGATCCAGGCGCTGACCGGCTACTTCACCGAGACCAACCGGCGCCCGGTGCAGGACATCGGCAAGAGCTCGCAGACCGGCGCAGCCACCGTCATCCTCGCCGGCATCAGCGTCGGCCTGGAGTCGGCGGTCTACTCGGCGCTGCTGATCGGCGCCGGCGTCTTCGGCGCCTTCCTGCTCGGCGGCAGCTCGATCACGCTCTCGCTGTTCGCGGTGGCGCTGGCCGGCACCGGCCTGCTCACCACGGTCGGCGTGATCGTCGCGATGGACACCTTCGGCCCGATCTCCGACAACGCCCAGGGCGTGGCCGAGATGTCCGGCGACATCGACGAGCACGGCGCGCGGACCCTCACCGAGCTGGACGCGGTGGGCAACACCACCAAGGCGATCACCAAGGGCATCGCGATCGCCACCGCGGTGCTCGCCGCGACCGCGCTGTTCGGCTCGTACACCGACACCCTGCGCACCGCGTACGCGGACGCCGGGGTGGGTGACGTGGGCGGCGAGATCCTCAACTCGCTGAACGTGTCCAACCCGCGCAACCTGGTCGGCCTGATCATCGGCGCGGCCGTGGTCTTCCTCTTCTCCGGCCTGGCCATCAACGCGGTCTCCCGCTCGGCGGGCGCCGTGGTGATGGAGGTACGCCGGCAGTTCCGCGAGCTGCCCGGCATCATGGACCGCACCCAGCGGCCGGAGTACGGCAAGGTCGTCGACATCTGCACCCGGGACGCGCAGCGCGAGCTGATGACCCCCGGCCTGCTCGCCATCCTGGCGCCGATCGCGGTCGGCTTCGGCCTCGGGCCCGGCGCGCTGGCCGCGTACCTGGCCGGCGCGATCGGGGCCGGCACGCTGATGGCGGTGTTCCTGGCCAACTCCGGTGGCGCCTGGGACAACGCCAAGAAGCTGGTCGAGGACGGCGCGTACGGCGGCAAGGGCTCCGAGTCGCACGCCGCGACCGTCATCGGCGACACCGTCGGCGACCCGTTCAAGGACACCGCCGGCCCGGCCATCAACCCGCTGATCAAGGTGATGAACCTGGTCTCGCTGCTGATCGCCCCGGCCGTGGTGGCCTGGAGCGTGGGCGACGACCGGAACACCGGCCTGCGGATCGGCATCGCCGTGCTGGCTACGGCGATCATCGTGGCGGCCGTGGTGTTCAGCAAGCGCAAGGGCGTCGCGATGTCCGACTCGGACACCGACGCCGGTGCGGGCAGCCCGGACCAGCGACCGGAGCCGGTCAACGCCTGATCCGTTCGCCCCACCCGGTCCCCGGTCGGCAGCCGCCGGCCGGGGACCGGTGTGTGGCGGACCGGCGCCGCAGGGCCGCCGCAGCCGCGTCCGGGGCGGCAAACCTGACCGGTGCCGCCACTCGACAGAGGTCGTACGCTGCAACGCATGCGTACGTGCCGGGCGGCAGCCGCCGGAAAGCTCACGGTGGTCGTGGCCACGCTCGTACTCGTCGTCGCCGGCTGTGGTGGCGGCCCCAGCCCGCGGGCCTGGGCGGCGTCGGTCTGCTCGGCGCTGACCCCGTGGCGGGCCGAGATCAGCAAGCTGACCAGCAGCACCAACCAGCAGATGACCGCGCAGACCACGCCGGCGCAGGCCAAGGAGAACCTGGTGCGGCTCTTCGGCGGCGCCGAGCAGGCCAGCGAGACGGCCCGGCGCAAGGTCGAGCAGGCCGGCATCCCGGAGGCCGAGCACGGCGCCGAGGTGTCCGCCGGGTTCCGCACCTCGCTGGCGAAGATGCGAGACGCCTACGGCAAGGCCCGGGACACCATCGACGGGCTGAGCACCGGCCAGGCCACCGTCTTCTACGACGGCGTCCGCGCCGCCGTGGACACCCTCAACAAGGAGTACGACGCGAGCGCGCTGGACACCAGCCGGCTCAACTCCGAGGAGTTGAAACAAGCCTTCGCCGAGGTGCCGGAGTGTCGCTGAGCGGGACCGGTGAGCCGCCGGACGGGCAGCCGCCCCCGGCGCTGTTCCCGGTGCCCGAGCCGACCCCCGCCGGGCGGGGGCGGCCCGGTCGGCCCGATGACGGTCGTGCCCGGCGGGCCCAGGGCCGGCAATCCCGCAGCGCCCGGTCGACGGCGACCGCCGGCCGGAACGAGGCGACCGCCGAGCCCGGCAGCCGCCCGTCCGGTGCGGACCGGTCCGGTGCCGGCGGCGCCCCGGCCGCCGGCGACGACGCCCGCCGGCAACTGGTCTTCTTCGGCGCCGAGACGGCCGACCCGTCCGTGGCCGACCTCGCCGGCCTGCTCGCCGGGCCCGCCGAGGTGGTCCGGATGGGCGGCACCGCCCGGGTCTCGGTGGTGGTGGACGCCGCCTGGCGGGTGCACGTCCTCGTCGCCGAGCTGGCGCTGCGCGGCCTCCCGGCCAGCTGGGAGGCGACCGAGGACGAGCGGCACGCGGTGCGTACGTCGTACACCCGGGCGCTGAAGCCGCTCGCGGCGACGTGGCTGCGCGGCACGGTGAAGCGGCCCCCGGCCGGCTTCCACCTCAACGGCCGGCGGCTGCGGCTCTGGCTCGCCGCGGCGGGGGTGGCGGAGCCGACCGGGTTCCTGCTCCGGCTCGGCGCGGCGGACGCGGAGTGCCAGGCGACGGTCGGGGCGGCGCTCGCCGCGGCCGGCCTGGCCGGGGCGCTCGCAGCGGAGGCGGGTGGCCCGGCGTACCGGATCACCGGGCGTCGTCGGCTGGCCCGGCTCGCCGAGCTGGTCGGCGACCGGCCACCCACCGCGCCGGTCACCGCCTGGCCCGCCCGGCCCTGACCCGGCAGGCCCGGCGCGTGCCGTGATCGCCCAGGTGGCGCCGGGTGTCCGGTCGGCGACAGTGAGGGTGGGGCGGGGCGGTTTGGGGCGGAAAACGGCCGGGTGGCGCCTCGGCCGAGGGTCCGCCATCGTCACAGTGTTCCGCTTCCGGGCCTACCCACGGTGTACGGTGGCGCCGTCCGGCAACCCCGGCCGCGCACCGGCGGCGGGCGACCGCCCCTTGCCGGGGCGGTTTGCCGCCCGCGAAACCCGAAACGCGGACGGCGCGTTACGTTGGACATCCGGACCGCCGGGCATCGGCGGGGCGAAGCCGGCCCGAACCGGACGGGCGGCCACGAGCAGGAGTGAGGTCGGGGAGAGACGTGCCGAGCAACGCTGGAACCACCCGTCTGGTCATCGTCGAGTCACCGGCGAAGGCCAAGACGATCTCGGGCTACCTCGGCCCGGGGTACGTCGTGGAGGCCAGCTTCGGCCACGTCCGGGACCTCCCGCGCAACGCCGCCGACGTGCCGGCCAAGTACAAGGGCGAGCCGTGGGCGCGGCTCGGGGTGGACGTCGACAACGGCTTCCACGCCCTCTACGTGGTCTCCGCCGACCGCAAGCAGCAGATCAGCAAGCTGGTGAAGCTGGCCAAGGAGGTCGACGAGATCTTCCTGGCGACGGACGAGGACCGCGAGGGCGAGGCGATCGCCTGGCACCTGGTGGAGACGCTCAAGCCCAAGGTGCCGGTCAAGCGGATGGTCTTCCACGAGATCACCAAGCCGGCCATCCAGGCCGCGGTGGCCAACCCGCGCGAGATCGACCGCGACCTGGTCGACGCCCAGGAGGCGCGGCGCATCCTCGACCGCCTCTACGGCTACGAGGTCTCCCCGGTGCTGTGGAAGAAGGTCATGCCGAAGCTCTCGGCGGGCCGGGTGCAGTCGGTGGCGACCCGGATCGTGGTCGAGCGCGAGCGGCAGCGGATGGCCTTCCGCACCGCCGAGTACTGGGACATCCTGGCCACCCTGGCCGTCGCTCGGGCCGGCGAGGGCCCGCGCAACTTCAACGCCACGCTGGTCGCGCTGAACGGCGACCGGATCGCCACCGGCAAGGACTTCGAGCCCACCACGGGGCGCGTGAAGCCTGGCGCCGGGGTGGTCCACCTCGACGAGGGAGGTGCCCGGGGTCTCGCGGCCCGTCTGGAAGGGCGGCCGTTCACCGTCACCCGGGTCGAGGAGAAGCCCTACCGCCGCCGCCCGTACGCGCCGTTCATCACCTCGACGCTGCAGCAGGAGGCGGCCCGCAAGCTGCGGTTCTCGTCCCAGCAGACGATGCGCACCGCGCAGCGGCTCTACGAGAACGGCTACATCACCTACATGCGTACCGACTCGGTGAACCTGTCGGAGACCGCCATCGCGGCGGCCCGCCGGCAGATCATCGAGCTGTACGGCGAGCGCAGCGTGCCGCCGGAGCCGCGCCGCTACACCGGCAAGGTGAAGAACGCGCAGGAGGCGCACGAGGCGATCCGCCCCGCGGGGGACAACTTCCGCACCCCGGGCGAGGTGGCCAAGGAGCTCTCCGCCGAGGAGTTCAAGCTCTACGAGCTGATCTGGCGGCGCACCATCGCCTCGCAGATGACCGACGCGGTCGGCTCCAGCGTCTCGGTGCGCATCCGCGCCGTCTCCTCCGCCCAGGAGGAGGCCGACTTCGGCGCCACCGGCAAGACCATCACCGACCCGGGCTTCCTGCGGGCGTACGTCGAGTCCAGCGACGACGAGAACGCCGAGGCCGAGGACGCCGAGCGGCGGCTGCCCACCCTGGTCAAGGACCAGCCGCTCACCGCCGAGGAACTGGCCGCGCAGGGCCACCACACCCAGCCGCCCTCCCGGTACACCGAGGCGTCGCTGGTCAAGGCGCTCGAAGAGCTGGGCATCGGCCGCCCCTCGACGTACGCGTCGATCATGCAGACCATCCAGGACCGCGGGTACGTCTTCAAGCGCGGCCAGGCGATGATCCCCTCCTTCCTGGCGTTCGCCGTGATCGGGCTGCTGGAGCGGCACTACCCGCGGCTGGTCGACTACGACTTCACCGCCAGCATGGAGAACGAACTGGACGAGATCGCCGGCGGTGACCACGCCGCTGTCGACTTCCTCACCGCGTTCTACTTCGGCAGCGCCAACGGCGCTGGCGACCAGGACATCGCCCGTTCCGGCGGGCTGAAGAAGCTGGTCACCGAGAACCTCAGCGAGATCGACGCGCGCAGCGTCAACTCCATCCCGCTCTTCACCGACGACGAGGGCCGCGAGGTCGTCGTCCGGGTGGGGCGGTACGGGCCGTACCTGCAGCGGGCGGTGCCGGGCGAGCAGCCCGCCCCGGCCGCCGAGGGCGAGGAGGGCGGCGGCCAGGGTGACCGGGCGCCGATCCCCGAGGGCCTGGCGCCCGACGAGCTGACCCCGGAGAAGGTGTACGAGCTGTTCCTCGGCGGCGGCGGCGAGCGCAAGCTCGGCGACGACCCGGCCACCGGGGAGCCGATCCTGCTCAAGTCCGGCCGGTTCGGCCCGTACGTGGCCAGCGGCGAGCGGAAGTCCTCGCTGCTGCGCTCGCAGTCGCCGGACTCGCTCACCTTCGACGACGCGCTCAAGCTGCTCAGCCTGCCCCGGCTGGTCGGGGTGGCGCCGGACGGTGTCGAGGTCTTCGCCAACAACGGCCGCTACGGCCCGTACGTCAAGCGCGGCGAGGAGTTCCGCTCGCTGGACTCCGAAGAGAAGATGTTCACCGTCACGCTGGACGAGGCGCTGGCCCTGCTGGCCGCCCCGAAGACCCGCCAGCGCCGGGCCGCCGCCCCGCCGCTGCGGGAGATGGGCGTCGACCCGCTCACCGAGAAGCCGCTGGTGATCAAGGACGGCCGGTTCGGCCCGTACGTCACCGACGGGGAGACGAACGCGTCGCTGCGTCGTGGCCAGACCCCGGAGGCGCTGAGCATCGAGGAGGCTTCCGAGATGCTCGCCGAGAAGCGCGCCAAGGGTCCGGCCCCGCGCAAGAAGGCGGCGGCGAAGAAGGCCCCCGCCAAGAAGGCGACGGCGACCAAGAAGACGGCCGCCGCCGCCAAGTCCACCGCCGCCAAGAAGACCACCACCGCCAAGACCACGGCAAAGAAGGCGGCCCCCCGCAAGGCCACCACCCCCACCGAGTGACGTCCGGTTCTCGGGATCTTGGAAGGAAAGGGCCCCTGGAGGGGCCGAAACCTTCCCAAGATCTGTGACGGCTACGGCTTCAGCCGGGCCAGCCTGCGGCGCGCAGGGCGGCGCGGAGTTGGGCGATCACCTCGTACGGGCGGGTGCGGAGGGCCCAGGAGGGGAAGCGAAGCACTCGGTCGCCCTCGATCCAGATAGCGTTCTGCCGGCACATGTCCGCCCACGCGTGCGCCGGGTCGAGGTGCTGGCTGCCGTCGATCTCAACATGCACCTGCCACTCCTCGAAGTAGGCGTCGAGGTAGCGGCGTCGGCCGGCGGAATCGCGACGGACCTGCTGGCGGGTCGGTTCCGGCAGCCCGGCGCGGCCGACGAGACCCAGGAAGTCGAGTTCGTTCAGCGAGTGAGCACCACCGGCCGCGTCGGTGGCGGTGTCGAGGATCAGCCGTCGGCGCCGGATGCGGGGCAGCCGCTCGACAACCCGCTGCAGATCGTCACCACCGACCATGCGTTGCTGGAAAGCGGCGGCGGCGACGATCGAGCGGGCCTCGTCGTCGGTGGTCGCCCACTGGGCGGCGTCCACGATCGACCGCGCCGGTAGTGTCCGACGCGGTTGGCCGACGGCCAGCACATCCTCCGGTCCGAGGCAGGTGGTCCGGTGCAGCAGCACCCCCTGCGGCAGTGGCCCCCGTCGGCAGGTGGCCGGTAACAGGAGGTGGATGGCGCGGCTGCCGAATCCGCGCAGGCAACCGGCCTGGGCGGCGGTCAGTCCGCCGAGCATGGACTCCGGCCCTGCCGCGAGAACGGCGACCCAGCGGAGCTGGGTCGGGCTGACAGGTCCGTTGTGGGTGACGAAAACGGCGCGGTGGACCTGCCGCCACCGGCGGGTCGTGACCCGGTGCCGGATCGCCTTGCGGGACAGGTGCCGCAGTGCCTGACCGAGGCTGATCACCTCCTCCTGGCGGAAGAGCAACCAGGTCAACTCGTCGGCGTCCTCAACCGGAAGTGGCCGGTTCAACGCGGCCAGCGACAGCCTCCCCCGCGCCCCCACCCTGCCAGTCTCCCCGTCCTGCCTCCTCCGCCTCTGCCCCTGTGGACAACGCTGAGATCTTGGAAGGAAATGGCCCTTCCAGGGGCCCTTTTCTTCCAAGATCTCGATGGGAAGCTCAGGCGCCGAGGACCTGGGTCAGGTGGGGGTTGGTGAAGAGGCGGTCGGGGTCGAGGCGGTCGCGGATCGACTGGAAGTCCGCCCAGCGGGGGTACGCCGGCGCCAGTGACGCCGCCTCCCGGTAGTGCAGCTTGCCCCAGTGCGGGCGTCCGCCCAGGCCGGCGGCGACTTGCTCGAACTCGGCGAAGTACGGCTCGTACGGCATGCCCACGTACTGGTGGATCGCCAGGTACGCCGAGTCGCGGCCGTAGCCGTGCGACAGCCAGATGTCGTCGGCGGCGGTGAACCGGATCTCCACCGGGAAGAGCACCTTGAACGGCAGGCCGGCCACGATCCGCCGGAGCGCCGCCAGCGCCTCGGGCAGGGCGGCGCGCGGCACCGCGTACTCCATCTCGACGAAGCGGACCCGGCGCGGGGTGCAGAAGACCTGGTCGGAGCGGCCGGTGTAGCGGCGCTCGGTGAGCGCCCGGGCGGAGACCGCGCTGATCCCCGGGGCGAGCGCCGGCACGGCGCGGCCCAGCCGGCAGGCGCCGGCGAAGACGGTGTTGGCCAGGAAGTCGTCGTCCAGCCAGCCGCGCAGCCGGGACAGTGGCCGGTCGTCGGCGGGCACCCGGTCGTTGGTCTTGAGCTGCACCCGGGTGGTGTACGGGAACCAGTAGAACTCCACGTGGTCGTGCGCCCCGATCAGCTCGGGCAGGTCGCCGAGCACCGCGTCCAGCGGGGCGGGCCGCTCGTGCGCGTGCAGCACGAAGGCGTCCACGCAGCGCAGGGTCACCTCGACCAGCACGCCGAGCGCGCCGAGGGAGACCCGGGCGGCGGCGAAGACGTCCGGGTGCTCGTCGGCCGAGCAGCGCAGCACCTCACCGGTGCCGGTGACCAGGGTGAGCGCCTCGACGAAGGTGGAGAGGCACCCGTACCCGGCCCCGGTGCCGTGGGTGCCGGTGGAGATCGCCCCGGCGATCGTCTGCGCGTCGATGTCGCCGAGGTTGGGCAGGGCCAGCCCGTGCGCGGCGAGCAGCCCGTTGAGCGCGCGCAGCGTCATCCCGGCCGGTACGGTGACCAACCGGCGCTCGACGTCCACCCGGACGCCGGTGTCCAGCGCGTCCAGCTCCATCCGGTGACCGTCGGTGACCGCGACGGCGGTGAAGGAGTGCCCACTGCCGACCGCCCGGATCCGCTGGCCGCTCGCCGCCGCGGCCCGGACGGCCTCGGCTACGTCGTCGACGGAGGTGGGGCGCAGGATGGTGGTGGCGGTGCTGCGCTGGTTGCCGGCCCAGTTGGACCAGGCGGTGGTGAGCGGTGCGGTGGCGGCCATGCGCGCTCCTCGACATGAATATGAACTGACTTCATATCAGGAACGTTGTACCTGGTAAATACCGCAATCGAGGTCCGCTCGTTGTACCGGTAGTCACGAACACGTGACGTGCAGATATGTTCATCCGTCGAAGGGGGGTGGCGCCGAGTGTCCACACCAGCCGCCACGACCGGGCCGCTGCGCCGCGTACCGGTGCAGGGTCGAAGTGTCGCGCGGGTCCAGCGGATGCTGGACGCCTGCGCCGAGCTCGTCGACGAGGTGGGGTACGAAGGACTGACCACGACCCTGCTCGCCGAGCGTGCCGAGGTGGCGATCGGGTCGGTGTATCAGTTCTTTCCGGACAAGCGGGCGATCGTGCAGGCGTTGACCCTGCGCACGATGGAGTCCTACCTCCAGCGGCTCGACGAGCGGTTCGCCTCCGACGACCTGACCCACTGGTGGGACGGCGTCGACGCGGGGATCGACGAGTACATCACGATGCACCGCACCGTTCCGGGGTTCCGTACCCTGCACTTCGGCGACGTGGTCGACCTGCACCTGCTCGATGAGCAGCGGGACAACAACGGGGTGATCGCGGACCAGCTGGCCCGGGTCCTCACCGAGCGGTTCGGGCTGACCGACGTGCCCGAGCTGCGCTTCCATCTGGAGATCGCGGTGGAGGTGGCCGACGCGCTGATCAAGCTGGCGTTCCGTCGGCAGCCGGACGGCGACGAGCGGGTGCTGGCCGAGGCGAAGGCGCTGATCCGGGAGTACCTGCACCAGCAGGTCGACGGTCCGGTGAACGCCGCGCAGTCGGGCTGACCGGCAGGCCGCCCCGGTGCGTGGGCGGCGACGAACGGCCCGGGGTGCGCCGGGCGGTGGTGCGACGACGATTGGCCCGGGGTGCGACCGGGTGAAGGTGCGAAAGACGGACGGCCCGGGGTGCGCCGGGAGATGGTGCGAACCGGCCCCGCGGTGTGCGGGGCCGGTGGCTCAGAGGAAGGCGTGGCCCTCGCCCCGGTAGGTGGGCACGGTCGCCACGACCGCCTCCCCCTCCACCAGGTGCAGCTCGTTGACGTGCTCGCAGAGTTCGCCGGCCTTGGCGTGCCGGAACCAGACCCGGTCGCCCACCCGCAGGGTGGCGGCCGCGGTACCGGCCAGCGGGGTCTGCACCTCGCCGGCGCCCTCGGTGCCGATCAGCTTCAGCCCGGCCGGCAGCCACGGCCGGGGCAGGCGGCTGGCGGCGGCCTGGCCGGAGGCGATCCACCCGCCGCCGAGCACGGTGGCCAGCCCCGGCGCCGGTCGGCGGACCACCGCGCAGGCGAAGAACGCCGCCGGGGTGGGCCGCCAGGCCCGGTAGGCGTCGAACAGCGTCGGCCCGTACAGGCCCGATCCCGCGGTGACCTCGGTGACCGCGGGATCGGCGCTGGTCGCCGCCACGCTGCCGGTGCCACCGCCGTTGACGAACTCCAGCTCGGCGTGTTCGCGGACCGCGGCCACCGCCGCGCCCCGGCGGGCCAGCAGCTCACGGTACGAGCCACGCTGGGCCAGCCGGATCGCGCTGCCGAGCACCGCCTGCCCGGGCGGCGCGTCGCCCAGGCCGGCGATCTGCGCCTCGTACGCCATCAGGCCGACCAGCCGGAAGCCGGCGCGGCCGGCGACGGTGGCGGCGAGCGCGCCGGCGGCCCGGGCGCTGTGCACCGGCGAGCGGCGGACCCCGACGTGCACCCCGCGCAGCGGCCGCCACGAGGCGTCCAGGTCGAGGCAGACCCGCAGCTCGGGCCGATGGGCCGGGGCGCGCACGGCGTCGACCACGTCGAGCTGGTCGGTGCTGTCGATCATCAGCGTGATCGCGGCGGCGAGGGCCGGGTCGCCGGCCAGTTCGGCGAGCGCGCCCCGGTTGGCCGTCGGGTACGCGACCAGCACGTCGTCGCTCACCTCCTGGCGAACCAGCCAGATCGCCTCGGGCAGGGTGAACGCCATCACCCCGTGCCAGCCCGGCCGCCCGAGCGCCCGGCCGATCAGGTCCCGGCTGCGGACGGACTTGCTGGCGATCCGGACCGGCTTGCCGGCGGCGCGGTCGACCAGCGCGGTCGCGTTCGCGTCGAAGGCGGTCAGGTCGACCACCGCGTACGGCGGGTCGAGGTGGGCGGTCGCCCGATCGAGGCGCTCGCGCAGTTTGTCGCTTTCGGTGGCCACGTGTGCACGCTAACTGTCCGGCGGTCAATGCGAAATACCCTCGCATCCGCCCGGCTGCACATCGTCGTGCCGGCAGCCTAGGCTCGGCGAGCAGGAGAATGTCATCGGCGGGACGGTGTCCCACCGGGACTAGAGTGTTCCACCGGGGATGCCCAGCGATGGGCCGGCACGTGGAGGTACGGCCATCGAAAGCCAGTTCAACGGCGAGTCGCCCGGCGTGTCGCCGTCCCGGAACAACCCCGGCGGCCCGGCCGGCGCCCAGGCCGACCGGTCCGGCTACGGCGCGATCCGCTCGGTGCTGCGCATCCGACCGTTCCGCCGGCTCTGGATCGTGCTCGGCGCGGCCTCCTTCGGCGACTGGTTCGGCCTGCTCGCCACGTCGGTCTTCGCCGCCTCCCAGGTCGAGGGGAGCACGGCGAAGGGTGCCGCGTTCGGCATCGTCATCGCCATCCGGCTGCTGCCCGCGCTGCTGCTCGGCCCGATCGCCGGCGTGTTCGCCGACCGGTTCGACCGGCGCTGGACGATGGTCATCTGCGACGTGCTGCGCTTCCTGCTCTTCGCGTCCATCCCGCTGGTCGCGCTGCTCGGCGCCAGCGGCGGCGTGGTGGTCGGCTGGGCCACCATCGCGACCTTCCTGATCGAGACGATCACCTTGATGTGGATCCCGGCCAAGGAGGCCGCGGTCCCCAACCTGATCCCGCGGGCCAAGCTGGAGACCGCCAACCAGCTCACCCTGATCACCACGTACGGCCTCACCCCGATCCTCGCCGCGCTGGTCGCCGCGGCGCTGGACGCCGCCGTGCGGGCGGCGACCGGGGGAGCGGCGTCGAACTGGGCCGAGCCCGCCCAGTTGGCGCTCTGGTTCAACGCGTTCTCCCGGCTGGCCACCGCGCTGGTGGTGGCGTTCGGGATCAAGGAGATCAGCCAGGCGCAGGCCAGCGAGCGGAAGCGCACCGAGCAGAGCATGACCCGGCAGTTCGCCGAAGGGTGGCGGTTCATCGCGCAGACCCGGCTGGTGCGCGGCCTGGTGCTCGGCATCTTCGGCGCGTTCGCCGGCGGCGGCATCGTGATCGGCACGGCCCGGTTCTTCGCCGCCTCGCTGGGCGCCGGTGACGCCGCCTTCTACCTGCTCTTCGGCGCCATCTTCATCGGCCTCGCGCTCGGCATCGGGCTCGGCCCGATGATCGTCAAGGAGATGTCCCGCCGCCGCTGGTTCGGCATGAGCATCGTGCTGGCCAGCGCCGCGGTGATGACGCTGGCCTTCGCCATCCACCTGTCGATGGCGATGGTCGGCGCGATCCTGGTCGGCGCGGGCGCCGGGATGGCCTTCCTCTCCGGCACCACGCTGCTCGGTGGGGAGATCGCCGACGAGGTGCGCGGCCGGGTCTTCGCGGTGGTGCAGATCGGCACCCGGCTGGTGCTGATCCTGGCCATCGGCCTGAGCAGCCTGCTCGCCGGCGTCGGCGGCTCCCGGACGCTGGAGATCGCCGACCTGGGCGTCTCCATCTCCTCCACCCGGTTGCTGCTGCTCGCCGCCGGTGCCGCCGGCATCTTCGCCGGGATCAGCGCCTTCGGTCAGATGGACGACAAGAAGGGCGTGCCGGTCCTGGCCGACCTCTGGGGCTCGATCCGGGGCCGCCCGCTGATGCCGGCCGAGCCGTTCGTCTCCGCCGGGCTCTTCGTGGTCTTCGAGGGCGGCGAGGGCGCCGGCAAGTCCACCCAGCTCGGCGCGCTCGCCGAACGGCTGCGCGAAAAGGGGCGCGACGTGGTGGTCACCCGGGAGCCGGGGGCCACCGCGGTGGGCGAGCGGATCCGCTCGCTGCTGCTCGGCGCGCCCGGCTCCGACGTGCCGTCGCCGCGCGCCGAGGCGCTGCTCTACGCCGCCGACCGGGCGCACCACGTGGCCACCGTGGTCCGGCCGGCGCTGACCCGGGGCGCCGTGGTGATCAGCGACCGGTACGTCGACTCGTCCCTGGCGTACCAGGGGGCGGGGCGGACGCTGCCGGTCGACGAGGTCTCCTGGCTCTCCTCCTGGGCCACCGGCGGGCTCAAGCCCGACCTGGTGGTGCTGCTCGACGTCGACCCGCGGACCGGCCTGTCCCGGGTGGCCGCCCGCAACCAGGAGACCGACCACCTGGAGGCCGAGTCGGTCGCCTTCCACGAGCGGGTCCGGTACGCCTTCCTCGACCTCGCCGCCGCCGACCCGAAGCGCTACCTGGTGCTGGACGCGTCCCGGCCGGCCGAGGAGATCACCGAGCAGGTGGCCCGGCGGGTCGAGGAGCTGTTCGGCGCCCCCGGCGGCATCGTGCACCCGTGCCCCGCGCAGGGACCGGACACCTCGGTGCAGCCGGAGTTATCCGAATCGGAGCTGGTGACGATGGAGCATCGGACCTGATGCCGGACGTCTTCGCCGACCTGGTCGGGCAGGACGAGGCGGTCGACACGCTGCGCCGGGCCGCCGCCGCGGCGGCCGCCGTGCTGCGCCGTACCGCCGTCGCGCCCGGAGCCGCGGAGAGCACGTCCGGGGCCGGGATGACGCACGCCTGGATCTTCACCGGGCCGCCCGGCTCGGGGCGGTCGGTGGCCGCCCGCGCCTTCGCCGCCGCCCTGCAGTGCGTGCACGGCACCGGCTGCGGCGAGTGCCCCGGCTGCCACACCACCATGGCCGGCACCCACGCCGACGTGCGGCTGGTGGTGCCGGAGGGGCTCTCCATCGGCGTCGGCGAGATGCGCGCGCTGGTGCTGCGCGCGGCCAGCACCCCGTCCGGCGGGCGCTGGCAGGTGGTGATCATCGAGGACGCCGACCGGCTCACCGAGGCGGCCGGCAACGCGCTGCTCAAGGCCGTCGAGGAACCGCCGCCGCGGACGGTCTTCCTGCTCTGCGCCCCGTCCACCCACCCGGACGACATCTCGGTGACCATCCGGTCGCGCTGCCGGGTCGTACCGCTGCGGCAGCCGCCGGCCGAGGCGGTGGCCGAGGTGCTGGTCCGCCGGGACGGCATCGCGCCCGACGTGGCGGCCTGGGTGGCGGCCGCCGCCCAGGGGCACGTGGGGCGGGCCCGGCGGCTGGCCCGCGACCCGGAGGCCCGCAACCGTCGGGAGGCGGTGCTGGCGGTGCCGCGCCGGCTCACCGGAGTGGGCGCCGCCTTCGACGCGGCGTCGGCGCTGATCGAGGCGGCCGAGGCGGAGGCCGAAGCGTCGGTGGCCGAGGCCGACGCGGCCGAACGGTCGGCGCTGGAGACCGCGCTCGGCGCGGGCGGCACCGGGCGCGGCGCGGCGGGCGCCCTGCGGGGTGCCGCGGGGCAGCTCAAGGAGCTGGAGAAGCGGCAGAAGTCGCGGGCCACCCGGGCCCAGCGGGACGCGCTGGACCGGGCGCTGGTCGACCTGGCCGGCTTCTACCGGGACGCGCTCACCAAGGCGCTGGGCGCCCCCGTGGCGCCGGTGCACACCGACACCGCCGCCATGGCCGAGGCCGGCGCGCGCAAGTGGGACGCCGAGGGCGCGCTGCGCCGCCTGGAGGCGGTGCTGGCCTGCCGGGCGGCGATCGAGGCGAACGTCAAGCCGCGGATCGCCGTCGAGGCGATGATGCTCGCCCTCTGGAAGGGCTGACCTCCCCGCCGAGTCCCCGCATGACCTCGCCCCGGTGAGGTCCCGCGCGCCGGACCGGTCGTCCACAGGCATCGACAGGCGCAATTGCTGTGCGGTACGGTCCGGTGTGCCGTGACGGTGGCGGCACGCAGAGTGATGACTGTCCGGGGAGGAGCCCGCCGATGCCACGGGGGGAGATCGACGAAGCCTGGATCGAGGAGGCGGTGCGGCGCTACCGCCGGATCGAGTCCCTGCAGGCCGAGTTCGACCAGGCGGTGTCGACGGTCGAGGTCACCGTCCGGTCGCCGGACGGGCTGGTCGAGGTGGTGGTGACCGCCGGTGGGCGGATCACCGACGTGCGCTTCCTCGGCCCGCTGCACACCCGCCACCCGCGCGACGTCGCCGGTTCCGTGCAGGCCGCGGTCACCGCGGCGGCCGACGCGGCCCAGTGGGCCCGGGAGAGGCTGCACAACGAGACGTTCACCGCCTACCGGCCGCTGGCGGGGGCCTGAGATGGAGACGCTGCGCGCCCTCGCCGCCCGCCTCGACGAGGCGGGCGCCACCCTGGCCGCCCTCTCCCGCACGGTCACCGCCGGCGACCCGCCGCAGGCCGCGTTCGGCGTCGACGCACCCGGCCGCCCCGGCGAGATCGGGCGCGCGTTGCACCGGCAGTGGGCCGCCGCCACCGGCGACCGCGCCCGCGAGGCGCACGCCGCCGCCGCCCGGCTGGCCGCCGCCGCCACCGCGCTACGGGACGCCGCGGACGGCTACGCCGCCGTCGACGACTCGGCCGGTCGCCGGCTGGCCGGGGAGGCGTGATGGACGCGTTGGACCGGCTCGCCGAGCCCGGCCTCGACCTGCTGCGCCGGGTCGACACGCTGCTCGCCGCGGGGGCGCCGGAGGGGCACCGGGTCTGGCCGCTGCTGCGCCGGATGCAGGTGCTTCCCGGGGAGGCGGTCCGCGGCTTCCTCGACCTGCGTCCCGCGCCGCTGGCCGCCGCCGGCCACGCGGTGCGCCGGCACGTCCGGGCGTACGACGAGGTCGGTGCCGCGTTGACCGATCCGGTCGTCTGGTCCGGGCCGGCCGCCGGCGCGTACGGGCAGGCGCGGACGGCTCTGCTGCGCCACCTGGACGAGGGGCCGGAGAGCCTCGTCGGGCGGCTGGAGTCGACGGCCGGCTACGCCGACGCGCTGGCCGACTGGGTGGAGGGCAGCCGGCTCGCGCTGGCCCGGGCCCTGGCCGACGTGCTCCGCTCGGCCGAGGCGGTGGCCGTCGTCGCGGCGACCACGATGCCCGGCGCGGTCACCCCGCCCCGGCCGACCGGTCCCGGTGGGGTGGCGGCCGCCGAGATCGCCGCCCGGGTGCTCGCCGTGCTCTGCGTCGCGTACGACGGGGCGGAGACGCTGCTGCGCCAGTGGGGGCCGAGCCTGGCCGAGTCCCGCTGGCGGGCGCCGGTGGTCGAGCGGACCCGCTACGACAGCCCAACCCGGGTCGGCTGGTAGCGATCCCGACCGGTCGCGGCAAGTGTCGTCGGCCGTCCGGAGGTCACCCCCGCCCGGTCCGGTGGTCGGCTCCGGGCCCGGCGGTCGCGATGCCGGTCGCCGGGGGCTGCCGGGTACACGGCACACGGCGTCGCGCTCGGGAGCCTCATCCGGCTCCGGCAGCGACGCCGTGGCCTTTCCCCTGCACCCCCCGCAGGTCTGCCTTCACTCAACGCCTTCGACGGGCGTTTGTCGCCTCCGGGCGGCCGGATTCAGCCGTCCGGGCGAGGATCAACGGCACGACGAGGTGGGCGGGGCATCGGTCGAGTCGACGAACATGGATGGCTGCACGGCGTAGTCGGGTGACGACGCCCGGGCGGGCCGGGACCGGCCGACCGTCGTAGGGTGAGAGACATGGGCATGCTCTGCGCGGTCAGCTTCCAGCGGTACGGGCGCCTCTACTACCTCGACCCCGGCGAGCTGCGCCCGCAGGTGGGCGACAAGGTGCTCGTCCCCACCGACGACGGGCCCGAGGTGGCCGAGTGCGTCTGGGCCGCGCAGTGGGTCTCCGAGGAGACCGCCGGCTTCCCCCAGCTGGCCGGGCTGGCCCAGGAGGAGGACCTGCGCCGCGACGAGGCGCTGCGCCGGCGCAAGGCCGAGGCGAAAGTCGCGGCGAAGCGGCTGATCCGGGAGCACGGCCTGCCGATGAAGGTGGTGGCTGTCGACCACGTGCTCGGCGGCGGTGAGGGCGGCGGCGAACGGAGCACCATCTACTTCACCGCCCCGCACCGGGTGGACTTCCGCTCGCTGGTCCGTGACCTCGGTGCGACCCTGCACTGCCGGGTCGAGCTGCGCCAGCTCTCCGCCCGCGACTCGGCGCGGGTGCAGGGCGGCATCGGCTCCTGCGGCCGGGACCTGTGCTGCGCCACCTTCCTCACCGACTTCGAGCCGGTCACCATCCGGATGGCCAAGGACCAGGACCTGCCGCTGAACCCGCTGCGCATCTCCGGCGCGTGCGGTCGGCTGATGTGCTGCCTGAAGTACGAGCATCCGCTCTACCAGCGGTTCCAGGAGTCCGCCCCGGCGGTCGGCGCGCGGGTGTCGACGCCCGAGGGTGAGGGCCGGGTGGTCGGCCACAGCGTCCCCCGCGACTCGGTCACGGTGCGTCTGGACGCCGACGGCTCCCGCTGCTCCTGCTCCCGCGCCTCCGTCTGCGCCCCCCGCCAAGCCCACGACCAGCACTACAACCCCTAACCCCCGCCCCGCCCCGCCCCGGCCCCCGGACACCGCCGTTGATCATGAGGTTTGCGGCGAAGTTGATCGCGGATGGTGCCGCCAACCTCATGATCAACGCGCCGGGATGGGCGGGGTCAGGGGAGGGTGATGGGGGGTTCGGCCAGGCGGGGGGTGAGGGGATCCTTCGGGGTGAGCCAGGAGGACTGGGGGGACTGGTCGGGGTTGACCTGCCAGTCGCGGGCTACCCGGTCCACCGCGATCGGGTAGACGGTGAGCGTGCCGTCGGGGTCGATGCGGAGCCGGAGGAACGCCTTCGCGTCCTCGATGCCCTGGCCGGCGAAGAGTTCGTTGACGTTCACCCCGAACGCCCCTGCCACCAGCAGGTACGCCGCCACCAACTGGCTCGCCACCAGCCCGCTCACCGGGCCGTACAGCACCGCCGCGGCGACCAACGGCAGCGGCCACGGCCAGTCGTGGAAGGGCAGCGCCAGCCACGCCCAGGTGCCGGCGGCGGCCAGCCCGAGGTGCGCCAGCCCGTGGCCCACGCCGAGGATCCAGTGTCGGGCGTGCCGTTTGCCGCCGGCGCTGGGCGGCTTGGCGAAGAAGGCCGCGCCGACCAGCGTCACCAGCAGCATCACCACCAGTGGCAGGCTGAACAGCCGCTGCTCGGTGCCGCTGGGGTTCTCCACCACCCCGGCCATGGCCAGCATCAGCAAGGTGTGCAGGGTGCCGAGCAGGGTGGTGAAGCCCGGGTTGCGCAACGGCAGCCGGGGGAAGATGCCCCAGGCGTAGCGCCGGGAGCGGGCCGCGTCCGGGTAGCGGCCCGCCAGGTCGTACGGGCGGCTCGGGCTGGCGCGCCGGGCCAGGGTGTCGCGCGGCGGCACCTCGATCCGCTCGGGGAGCTTGTGCGTGGGGTAGAGGTACGCGCCACCGCTGCCGCAGGTGATCAGCTGCCGGTCCGGACCGGCGTACCGGGCGTAGTGGTGCAGGTCGCCGGAGATGAGCAGCCGCACCTGCGCCCCGGTCGGCGCCACGATGGTCCGGATGAAGTAGTCGATCGAGTCGTACGCCGTCGGATGGTCGACGGCCTTGACCCAGGTCGGCGCCGGCACGGCCAGGATCACCCTGCTCTGCGGGCCAAGCTTCTCGGCCACCGTGTCGAAGTAGGTCAGCTGCGGGTCGTCCAGGTACGAGCCGGACTGGTCGTCGAGGCCGAGCAGCCACCAGTCGGCGGGCAGTTCGACCGCGAAGTACGAGCGGGACTGGCCGGTCGCCCAGCCGCCGAAGTGCCGGTCCCGGGAGCGGACGAAGAGCCGCAGGAAGGCGGTCAGGCCGTCGTACCAGTCGTGGTTGCCGGGCACCGCGAAGAGGGTGGGCCGCTCGGGCGGCGTGCCCGGCAGCGCGGCCTGGTAGGGGCCCTTGCAGCGGTCCTCGTACGCCTCGAAGGCCGCCGACGGGTAGACCTGGTCGCCGCCCATCACCAGGGTCTGCGCCCGGGGCAGCCGGTGCCCGTCCACCTCCAGTTCCGGCTGGGCGAGCAGGTACGCCACCGAGTAGGTGGCGTTGAACCCGTCTCCCAGGTCGGCCACGTAGTCCAGCCAGAGCCCGCCGTCCGGCCCGACCTGCCGTTCGATCCGGGCCTCGAGCGAGTTCTGCAGCTCCCGTTTGTCCAGGTACGCCCCGAAGAGCATCGCCAGCAGCGTACGGATGCCGGTGCTGATCAGCAGGAACGGCGCGAGCCACGGAACCGGCTTGCGCGGGGTGAAGCCCAGCTCCAGGGGATCGGTCGAACGCGGCCGGCGCGTCGGCCTACCGCCGGCCGCCTCGCCGGAGTGCGGGCCCGGCACCGGGGGGTGATCGTCGGTCACCCGCCGCAGCGTAGTCCCGCCCGGCGAGCACCGCTGTCCGGCGAACGTACGGATCGTGCCGGATGTCCGGGTCGCCTCCGGGTGGGTATCCCGTTCGGCTGGGGCGGGCCGGGTGCCGTACACTTGACGATCGTTGCCGCCTTAGCTCAGTCGGCTAGAGCGACGCACTCGTAATGCGTAGGTCGACGGTTCGATTCCGTCAGGCGGCTCCATAGGAAGGCCCAGGTCACCGGCTTGATCGCCGATCATGACCTGGGCCTTTTGCTTACGCTTGCGAGGCCGAGCAGCCAAGCGAGCAGCCAAACGTCACCCACCCGACCACAGCGCCCCCTCCAGTCGTGACGCAGCTTCCCGCGCGATCTCCGGAGCCACGTGCGCGTAGATGTTGAGGGTGACGCTGATCTGCGAGTGGCCGAGGATCTCCATAACCACTCGGGCGGGAACGCCCTGGGCGAGGAGGACACCGGCCGCCGTGTGCCGCAGGTCGTGAAGACGAACCTGCCGAAGGCCGGCCCGCCGGACGACCGGTAGTCATTGCGCGGGTGGATGGGCGTGCCGACGGTGGTGGCAAAGACCACGCCCGGATCGGCCCACTTGTCAGCGTCGAACCGTTCCGCCGCCTGGCGTTCCTGGTGGCGGCGGAATGCCGCTAGCGCCCCACCCAGTCTGGTGGTAGCAGGCGGCGGTAGGGTGTCGGCCCATGCCATCGGTCAAGCAGGTCCAGGTCACCTTCGACTGCATCGAACCCGAGCGCGTCGGTCGGTTCTGGTGCGAGGTGCTGGGGTACGTCGTGCCGCCTCTCGAGGGCTTCGCAACGTGGGACGACTTTCAGCACTCAATGCCGCCCGAGGAGCAGGGCTCGTGGTTCGCCTGCGTCGATCCCTCGGGGGTCGGCCCGCGTCTGTACTTCCAGCGCGTGCCCGAAGGCAAGGTGGCCAAGAACCGCGTCCACCTCGACGTGCGGGTCGCCTATGACCTTGAGGGCGACGAGCGGCTGGCCGCCCTCGAGGCCGAGTGCGCTCGGCTCGTCCCACTCGGCGCGAGACGCGAGCGACTGCTGTACGACGGCACCGACGCGTGCATGGTCATGCAGGACATCGAGGGCAACGAGTTCTGTCTCACCTGAGGAACCCGCCGACCGATCATCGGCAGAAGCGGATGCCTGGCACACCAGCCGTCGTGGACAGTCGGCGTCACGGTCCGTATCCGGCATGCTCAAGGCCCGTGTAACCCATCAACTGAAGTCACCGTGTAACGCATCAACCGGAGTACGACACAGCCGGCTGCCGGCTGCCGGCATGCCTGGTCTCGCATGATGGTTGACGGAACGGCGTCGCAGGTTACTTGACACCAGACCGTGATCGATTGGCGTCGCTATCGACTAACCCCACGCTGTTGCCAGATCGACTAACGCCACCCTGTTACCACGGCGCGATGGCGGCGAGACTCCCACCAGCATGAATAGATCTATGACAGGTCGGAGTGGGTGGTCGCTGCCGTGGCAGGCTCAGGTGGCCAGGGCAATCACGTTCCTTCAGGCGGTACCAGTCGGCCTCGCGGCGTTATTCGACGTGATCATATTGATCGCGCCCATGTCCCGTCCGGCCTACTGGAGCGACCTATGGTTCATAGCCGGAGGGCTATCGCTTAGCGGCCTGGCCGTACTGTCGGCTGCTCGCCTGACGCCCGGACGAAGATGGGCCTGGTGCGGCTCGGTGGCGGTCAACGCGGCGTTGATATTCGCGTGGATTGCTGCCATCGCCTGGGTGTACATCGACACTGCGGGGATCAAGGGAACGGACCCCGGCATGGTGTTCGTCTCGATGTTGTTCGTGGGCCTCCCGATGATCGCGATCTCGGTGACCGCCATAGGACTGCTCAGCGTCCGGCCGGTTCTGCGCTGTTGCCTTACGTGATCAGTACGCAGGTCCCACCTCCGTCGAGGGGTCTACCCGGCGCGGGCAGACATGCGGACGATGCGACAGGTCCTCCAAGCCCTTGACGCCCTCGGCGGCATACCGGGCCAGCCAGTTGTGGATCGTCTGCCGGGAAACCCCATACCGGGCGGCGACCTCCGTCTTCGGCGTGCCGCCCAGGCACTCCATCACGGCGTGAAACCGCTGCCATGACGTTCAACTCCGTCAGTCCCACCCGGTGCTCCTCCCGCCTGGCTACAGACGAAAAGAGGTCCGGGCCGACCGGGTGTCAAAAGTCAACCGAGGCCGCAGTGTCAACCATCAACCGGCGCAGGACAAGCCCGCTGCCGGCAGACGGTTCAAACTTTCTGTACGTCTTCAAGGCGGCCCGCAACGGGCCGCACGCGCCGCCGCCTGGGCGCGCGCCGGCCGCTACCGCTGTCGCTCTGCGGCCGTCACGCCTCACGCCCGGCGGCTGGCGCGGACAGCGGGGAAGCCCGGAGGGCCGCCACAGAGACGACAGGGAGGTCGGTTGGCTGATGGGGTTGAGCAGCCAAGCGAGCAGCCAAACCAGCGATCGTCGGCGGACGATGACGGACCGGGACACCCGCTGGGCGGGAGGACCAGGCGGTGGACCAGCCCTGGGCGGCTGACTCGTAATGCGTAGGTCGACGGTTCGATTCCGTCAGGCGGCTCGGTACAGAAGCCCAGGTCAACGGCCTGGGCTTCGCCGTTTTGTCGATCACGTCGTCCGTGGTGCCGGTCCGCAACTGGTCCGCATCACGAGCCGCGACCGCCTCGTCCGAGCGGTTGGCGACGGCGTCCAGGTCGTCACCGAACAGGCCCGCGTACACGTCCGGGTCGTCGACGCCCTAGCGTGCCCCGCCGTGACGTTGGCATTCGCCGCCGCCGCGGCCAGGCTCGCCGCCGGGTGCCGCAGGTCCTGTGGAGTTGGCCCGGTCAGCTCGACCGCGGCCGGCCCGAACACTCGCGTCCGGACGTTCGTGTTGCGCAGGGGTCCGCCGTCGGGCGCAGTGAACACCAGCTCGTCCCGGCGCGCCGTCCGGGGAGGCTGGACGGTCTACGACTGCCCGACGAGGAGATTGGCCACTTGTGCCGAAGGTCCGGGTGTCAGCCCCACGGGCTCATCGACCTGCGGCATGTGCAGCCATCGCGCAGATCGGTGGTCATCGTCTCCAAAACAGCAGGTGAGTGACTCCGCTGGGGCTCGGCACTGACTCGAGGTGGAAGCGGTCGAGAAGATCGGTGTGGCTGTCCCACAGCCGTTCGCCTCGGCCGAGGTCGACGGGTGCGACGGCGATGTGCATGGTGTCGACCAGATCGGCCTCGATGAACTCGCGGATGGTGGCGACTCCACCACCGAGGCGCACGTCCCGACCAGCGGCGGCTTGCTTGGCGCGTGCCAGCGCCTCGGCCGGGCTGGCATTGAGGAAGTGGAATGTGGTGTCAGACAGGGTGAATGACGGGCGTTCGTAGTGGGTGAGGACGAAGACCGGCGTGTGGAACGGTGGGTTGTCCCCCCACCATCCCTGCCACTCGTGGTTCTCCCAGGGGCCACGTTGGGGGCCGAACTTGTTTCGACCCATGATCTCCGCGCCGATGTTGTGGTCGTAGTCGCGGGTCATGTAGTCGTCCAGGCCGCGAGTGCCGCCGGGTTCGGTGCGGTACACGAAGCTGGCGGTAGCGGCGCGCCAGGAGAACAGGGGAGTGGGGTCGGCGTGGCCGAAGGGCCGGTAGGGACCCTACTACACTGGTTGCATGTCGCAAGCAGTAGGGGCTGTTCGCCTGCCCGTGCCCGAGGGAAAGTCAGGGTGCCCGATCAATCTGACCGCCGAACTTTTGGGCGACCGATGGAGCTTGGTCGTGCTACGGGACGTCATATTTGGCGGTCACCGGCACTTTCGCGAACTACTCACGAATTCGATTGAGGGCATCGCGTCGAACATCCTCGCCAGCCGCCTGTCGAAGCTTGTGGACGCGGGCCTGCTCAGTCGGCACGATGACCCGAGCCACCGACAGAAGATCGACTACCGCCTCACCGAGGCGGCGATCGAACTCGTGCCGGTCATGGCGCATCTCGGCGCCTGGGGCTCCCGATGGCTCCCGACATCACCCGAGCTGTCGATCCGCGCCCAACTGCTCGCCAACGGCGGTCCGGAAATGTGGCAGAGGTTCATGGACGAACTCCGCGCTATTCACCTCGAAGGTCATCCGCAACTAGCCGACGGCGTCCTCGCCGAGCTCACCCTGGCTTACGAGCGCGCTGCGGCTACCGCTGACCTGCCTCAATCCTCATCCAGTTCGCAAGAGGTCGAGCCCTGAGCCCGGACGAGGTCGCCCGCTGGCCGAGAAGTGGTGAGATGTCGCCTTCAGGACAGGCAACTACAGCATCGCTACCGGCACCAGTCGTACAACGTCGACCCCGTCGAGTTTCATAAGTTCGGACACTCCCCGTTCCCTTGGTTCCAGCGGCACCCGGAACCGCAACGACGCGTGCGTCATCTGCGGGTCGAGCTGCGTGGCCAGTTCGCCCTTGCCCCGGCACTGCTCGCGCAGGCGCTCGTACGCGGCGTCGCGGTCCTCGAACGACACCGACTCCGCGTGCGGCAGTGCCCGGACGGCCTTCTCCACGGCGGCTCGCTGCTCGCCGGTCACCGTCGACTTCAGCCGGACGATGACCCCGATCTGCGACGGGAGAGGGTCGATCTGTGGGCTGCTGAGCGCCACGTCCTCGACGCCGTCGACCCCAGCCATCACCAACTCGACCGCCTCGGCGATCGAGGCGTCGGTGACCGTGGCGCGGAACGACTCCGGCATGAACTCCGGCTTCAGCTCCGCCAGCAGGTCCGGACGGTCTTTCAGCGCCTCCTTCTGGCGCTCGTACGCCTGATCGCGGGTTTCGAGGGCCACCCCCTCGACGCTCGGCATCGACCGCAGCCGCTGCTCCACGGCGCTCTTCTGCTCTGCCGTCGCGTCGTTGT
The DNA here is from genome assembly GCF_052981855.1 of Micromonospora sp. LZ34. Taxonomy (NCBI): domain Bacteria; kingdom Bacillati; phylum Actinomycetota; class Actinomycetes; order Micromonosporales; family Micromonosporaceae; genus Micromonospora; species Micromonospora sp. LZ34. The sequence continues at coordinate 165,874 of NZ_JBRIQN010000010.1, read as the reverse complement.
CGAGGAAGACGGCCAACGACGTGTCCGCGGTCTCCGTTGATTCGGAACTGCAGGCGGGCAGGCCCAGCAGGAGCAGGAATGCCAGTATCGGCGCGACTCGACGCATGGGGCGACATCGTAGGGGATCGTGCGGCACCGGGCGGGGTGGCAGGCAGGTGCGTGAGCGCGTCAGGGGTCGGAGTCGACGCCCTATCGGGAGGGTGGGCCGTGTGCCTCGGACCGGGCTCCGACGAGGAGGGACTGGTGCTGGCTCCACAGCCACCGCAGGTACTGCTGTAGTTCCTCGGGCGTGGCGACCCATCCTTCACGCACGTAGGTGAGGATGCGTCTGACCTCCCCGGGCACGAGGTCGTAGGCGGTCGCTCCGGTCTCCGGGACGGGTGTGTCCGGCGGGACGGCCACGGGGAGCGGGATGATGGGCAGCCCGATGCCCCTCCTGGTGAATGCTTTGAGGACCGTGAGGTAGACCCGGGCCAGGTGATACGGGGAGACGGTGAGCGCGAGGCTGGCGATGCCGAGGGCGTGCACCTGGTCGACGATCCAGGCGGCCTGCAGGCCGGTGTTGGGAGCCGGCTCGGCCTGGAGGTGGACCCCGTCGATGCGCCGGAGGCCGAGGCTCCGCAGGTAGTCGAGCGTGATCTCGACATAGGTCTTTTCAGCCGGGTTGCCGTTCGCCACCAGAAGGTAGCGGAGGTCCGCGTTCGCCTCCCACCTTCGGATCGCCTGGGTGAGCCGCCATTCTTCGCCCTGGCCGGTGGGTACGACGAGTGCGTCGACGTGGTCGGCGGCCGACTGGGGCAGGGTCAGGATCACCGTGAGGGCCTTCGTCACCTCCAGGAACTGGCCGGCCGTGAAGCCGGCGAGGTCCTCGTCCCGCACGATGCGAGGGGTCGCCCTGTGGGGATTCACCGAACTGCCCGGCATGCGGGCGATCTTCTCAGGCCGGCGCATCGGCTACCAGCCCGAGGGCCGGCAGCCGATGCGCCGCCGAGTCACTGCAGGTGGAACCGTTCGTCGACGGCCAGGGCCGCCAACTGCGGCACGGAGAACGGCAGCGTCGTCAACCCCGTCCGCTCGTGGCCGAGGTCCGCGACCTGCGCGACGAAGACCACCACACCGTCAGGGTGCCGGTACGCCGCCCACTGGTCGAACCGGTCGTCGTGGCCGGGCCGGACCACCACGCCGACCTGGGTCGCTCCGACGGTCACCACCTCGCACTCGCCCTGCATGCCCCAGAACTGCCGGGCCAGCGGGCACGGCTCGGCCGCCAGCGTGTTGCCTGCGGTGTGCACCTCGACGAGCAGGCGCCCCGTCCGCTCCCCCTGGGCCAGCACGGCCCATGACGTGTAACTCCACACGTCGACGCCGTTGACCCGGTCCACGAACTGCGCCTGGTGGTCCCGCAGCGGGAACTGGTCAGCGGGCTGGTTCGCCGGGTTCTCGGGCGTCGTGTAGCCGGCGGGCACGACGGAGACGACCTCGTCGAGCAGCCGGCGTCCCTGGTCGTGCCGGGAACCCGCCCGCGCCGTCCGGTCCTCCTGCGGGCGGCCGTCCGGTCCGGTCGGCCACGGCTGCGTGACCGACGGGTGCGGGATGGCCTGCGGCCCCGGACCCGCCGGGCTGAAGCCGCCGGCACCCGGCGTGCCGATGGCCGTGGCGCCGGCGACCGCCAGGACCACGGCCGCGGATCCGGTGCAGGCCCAGGCGGTACGGCGGCGGACCCGCGCCCGCCGAGCGGCGCCCAGCGTGGCCGTCGTACTCAGCGGCGGCGGCGGAATTGTGGCCGCCATCGTGCTGCGCAGCGCCTCACGCAACTCTTCTCCGTTCATCGCTCCCCCTTCTCGATCCCGCTGTGCGCGGGCTGCAGGAGGCCGCGCAGTGTGTCCAGGCCGCGGGCCGCCTGGCTCTTGACCGTCCCGGCCGAGCACCCCAGCAGTGCCGCGGCCTCGTCGACCGACAGGTCCTCCCAGTACCGGAGAACCAGCACGGCCCGCTGGCGGGGCGGTACGGCGGCCAGTGCCTGGAGCATCACCAACCGGCCTTCCGGCGCGTCGGGCGGTGCCGGCTGCTCGGCGTCGTTCCCGCCGACCCGCTCCCGCCGCCACCAGCCTCGGCGCCGCTCGTCGAGGAAGGTCCGGACCAGGATCTGGCGCACGTAGGCGTCGAGCACCTCGTGCCGGGAGACCCGGTTCCAGGCCAGGTAGAGCTTCACGAACGCGGTCTGGACCAGGTCCTCCGCCCGATGCCAGTCGCCGCACAGCAGGTACGCCGTGCCACGCATCGCGTCCGACCTGGCCGTGAAGTACTCCGCGAAAGCAGCGTCGCGATCGCCCATGCAAGCCTCCGATGCCCCGATTCGAGATAGTCACGCTGGGTCCGGCTCCGGGGGTTGCTCCCGGAGCGAAATCTTCCGGCACCAGGCTCCGTGGGCTCGGGAGACGGATCGGGGCCTACCCGTGGCTGAGCACCTCGTTGCCGCCCGGGGAGCCCGGACGGCAACCGGCTGCGGGCGCGGACCGTTCCGTAGCCGTCGGCGTCCGGGTGCTCTCGCGGGGCAGCAGGGTGTGCGGTGCCGTCACGGTGACCGGGGCGGTGTCCGGGCGGGCGATCCGCGCGACGATCCGGGCGACGGCCTGCCGGGCGAGGAACGCGGTGTCGGCGGCGACCGTGCTCAGTGTCGGCCGCGTCCAGCGACCCTCCTCGCTGCCGCCGACGCCGATGACCGCGAGGTCCTCCGGAACGCGTACGCCGGCGTCGAGTGCGGCGCACATGGCGCCGATCGCCAGGGCGTCCGAGGCGCAGACGACGGCGTCCGGTCGCCGGGGCTGGCTCAGCAGAGTGCGGGCGGCCCGGTAGCCGTCCGCGCGCTGGTGTGACGTGACCTGCTGGACCTGACCGGGCAGCGGGGCCTGGCCCGCGGCGCGGAGCACGTCCGCGTACCCCTGGATGCCGGACGGCTGGTCCGGTCCGACGCCGATGGCGGCGATCCGCCGTCGACCGGTGGCCAGGAGGTGGTCGACGGCGTCCCGGCTGGCGCGGGCGTGGTCGATGCCGACCCGGTCGGCGTGACCGCCGGCGGTGGGCTGGCCGAGCCGGACGAGGGGCAGCCCGCCGGCGCGCGGCTCGGCCGGGAGATCGGTGAGCAGGAGGCAGCCGTCGACCGGCAGCGGAGGGCTCGCGATGCCCGCGCCCCCGGGGTCGATCGGGTCGATGACGACCCGGTAGCCGCACCGCGCCGCCGCCCGCACGACCGCCCGCGCCAGCACGCCGACCCCGGGCAGGTCGGCCTCCGCCACCATCAGGGCGAGCACCCCCGTCCGGCCGGTCCGCAGCGTGCGGGCGGCGCGGTTCGGGCGGTAGTCCAGCGCCGCTATGGCGGCCTCGACCCGGCGGCGCATCCCGTCGCTGACGTGCGGGTACCCGTTGACCACGTTCGAGACGGTCTTCACCGACACCTGGGCCAACTGCGCCACGTCGCGGAGCGTGTTGGACATCGCGCCTTCCCCCGGTCGCATCCGTGCTACACCAGCAAAAGCACTTTGATGGTGTACAGGAGCAGTTACACCTGTCAAGGCGATACGCTGGTGTCATGTGAGGGGGTGGTGATGAGCGAGGAGGACGTGATCCCGCCCGCCGCCCGCCTGATCCGGGACTTCGTCAACACCTTCGAGCCGCAGGTCGACGAGGAAACCCTCACCGCCCCCGACCGGCTCCGGGACTGGTTCGCCGAACGGCGGCTGCTCCCGCCCGATGCCCGGCTGCGGGCGGCCGACCTCGCCGTCGCCCGCACCGTGCGCGAGGGCCTGCGTGCGGTGCTGCTCGGCCACGCCGGCCACCCCGCTGACCCCGCCGAGCTGCGCCGGCTCGACCAGGCCCTGGCCGGGGTACCTGTCCGGATGACCTTTACCGAAGCCGGACCCCGCCTCGTCGCCGCCCGCGACACGGCGCTCGACCACGGCCTGGCCGCCCTGCTGGACGCCGTCCGGCAGTGTGGCGAGGAGCAGAGCTGGGCGAGGTTGAAGGCGTGCGTTCGGGACACCTGCCGCTGGGCGTACTACGACGCTTCCCGGAACCAGGCCCGCCGCTGGTGCTCCATGGCCGGCTGCGGCAACTACGTCAAGATGCGCCGGGCGTACGCCGTCCGGCGGCGGAAGGCAGCCGGGCGTACAGCCAGCTGAGTAGGGTCTCGCTGTACTGCGCACTGATGCCGGCCAGGTCCTCGCGGCCGTCGAGGGTGGGCAGGTGGTCGCAACCGTCGAGCCGGCAGATGCTCAGTCCTGCCGGGCTGGCGGCCGTCGCGCGCCGCCAGGCGGCGATGCTGGCGTCGACGGGCACCCAGGCGTCGGTCGCGCCGTAGAACAGCAGCACGGGGCAGGTGAGCTGCGCGAACACCGGCACCGGGTCGAAGTCCATGTCGGCCCAGGTGCCGGGCTGGTCGGGCAGCTGGCGGGGCAGCCAGGCCAGCGGGAACCACGCCCGGTCGGCGGCGCGGTCGACGGCGTGCTGGGCGCTCTCCCGGTCGACGCGCCCGCGCAGGTAGTCCTCGACGGTGGTACGAAGGCGGTCCAGCTCGGCGATGTCGGTGTCGGCGAAGCCGTGCCGACGCAGCTGCTCGGCGGTGCCGTAGCGCATCTGCGCGGCGGGACTGACCCCGCTGCCGGAGACCAGGACCAGGAAGGCGACCAGGTCGGGGTGGCGGGTGGCGGTCACCGGGGCCGCCCAGGCGCCCTGGCTCCAGCCCCACAGTCCGATCGGGACGTCGCCGACGTGCCGGCGGAGCAGCCGGACGGCCGCGGCTGCGTCGTCGGCCTGCCGGATCAACGGCACGTCCCGATTGTGCATGCGTGGCCGGCGATCGAAGCGGAGCACCGCGACACCGGCGCCCGGCAGCAGCCGGGCCAGGTGGGTGTAGCAGAAGTACGACCGGTGCCCCGCCTCGGCGCCGTGCAGCACGACCACCGCCCCGCGCACGGATCCGGCGGGCAGGTCGAGGGTGGCTGGGAGCCGTACGCCGTCGACCTCGATGGTCAGCTCCATGCCCGGCAGTCAAGCACGGAGCGCACCCCGCCGCGGCCCTGCCCTACGCGGGCTCGGGCCCGTCGGCCCGGTCGGGCAGGTCGCGCAGCTGACGGACCGGGGAGAAGAGCACCCAGAGCACTCCGGTCAGCGCGCCCGCCGTGGCGATCCAGAGCGCCTCGCGGACGCCGAGGGTGGCGCCGAGCGCGCCACCGAGCAGCGCGCCGATCGGCCGGATGCCGTAGTTGACCGTGCGCCGCGCGCCGGTCACCCGGGCGAGCAGCGGTTCCGGGATGATCGCGGTCTGCACCGAACTGCCGACGATGTCGAGCACCATCACCCCGACGGCGGCGAGGAACTCCGCTGCGAAGAGCATCCCGAGCACCACCGGGGTGGGCCCGCCGGCGAGCGGTATGAGCAGCAACGGAGCCGGGAAGAGCACGAAGGAGGCCACCAGCGTCGGGCCGATGCCGAACCGGCGGGTCAGCCGGCCGGTGACCGCCGCGCCGAACAGCGCGCCGACCGCGCCCGCGCCGAGCACGGCGCCGAGCATGCCCGGGCTGAGGTGCAGGTGCTGGGTCGCGTAGAGCACGAAGAGCGCGGCGAACATGAAGTTGAACAGGTTGACGGTCGTGGTGCCGAGCAGGATCGCGCGCATCATCGGCGTCCGGGCCAGGAAGCCCATGCCGGCGCCGATCCCCAGGCCGTCGCCGCGCGCCGGCGCCGGCTCCGTCGGCCGGATCCGGGTCAGGAAGTACGCGGACACGACGTACGACAGCGCGTCGGCGAGCAGGGCGATCGGCGCGGTGAGCACCTGCACCAGGAGGCCGCCGATGCTCGGTCCGGCGACCAGTGACATCGCCCGGCTGCCGTTGATCAGCGTGTTCGCGTCGACGTAGTCCCGCCGCTCCACCAGGGACACGAAGAGCGGACCGCGGGCGACCTCGAAGAGCACGGCGAGCGTGCCGACCGCGAAGGCGACCACGTAGAGCTGTGGCAGGGCGAGCCAGTCGAGCAGGTACGCCACCGGCACCGCGGTGAGCAGCAGCGCCCGCCCGAGGTCGGTGAGGATCATGAGCCGTCGCTTGTGCGGGTACCGGTCGACCCAGGCGCCGGCGAGCAGGGAGAAGAGCAGGTTCGGGGCGAGCGCGGCGGCGGTGAGGTAACCCATCTCGGCGGGGCCGGCGCCGGTGCCGAGCACGGCCAGCAGCGGCAGCGCCAGGGTGGAGATCTCGTCGCCGAAGTACGACACGGTCTGCGCCGACCAGTAGCGGCGGAACGCCCTCTCGCGCAGCAGCCGGGGCAGCCGGCCGGACCGGGCGGGTCCGGTGGGCGCGGCAACGGGCGGTGCGGTGCTCACCTCGCCGCTCATCGGGGGTCACCCGGCTCCCCGCCGGCCGCCGGCCGGTCGTCGCCTCCGGCGGCCGGCATGGCGGGATCGGCGTCGGCTGGTGCGCCGGTGACCAAGGGATCGCCGCCGGATGCCGGGGAAGCGCCGGCGTCGGGTGTGGGCTCGGCGAGCAGGGCGAGCCTGATCAGGCCGACCTTCCGGCTGCCGGCCGGCCGCTTCGCGGGATCGGTGAGCCGGTCGTGGTACTCGTCGAGGAGGGCGTCCATCCGGCGGGTCAGGTCGCGCAGCTCGTCGGGAGTGAGGTGCAGCGTCATGTCGCTGAACCCGGTGACCGCCCGCCACGCGGCGGGTTCGTCCGCCCGCCTGGCGAGGAACTCCTCGGCGCGCCGAACGTAGAGGGCCAGCTGCGTGGCGTTCAACTCGTCGGTGGCGGCGCGCAGCACCGGGTCGTCGGAGGCGTCGTCCCAGGAGGTGACCATCGCGGTGGCCTGCCAGGGCCGTTCCCGGGCGTCGGCGCCGGGGACCCGCTCGGCGAGCCCGTACTTGGCCAGCTGGCGCAGGTGGAACGAGCAGTTCGGCACGCTTTCGCCGAGCCGGGCGGCGGCCTGGGTGGCGGTCATCGGGCCCTGCTGGCGGAGCAGGCCGACCAGGGCCATCCGGAGCGGGTGGGCGTACCCCCGCAGGGCGGTCGGATCGGAGAGCTTCACCCGGGACAGCGACATATGCTAAAGCTATCTTTATAAAGATGTCTTTAGCAAGTGAGCGTGCTGGGCCGGGCCCCGGCCGTGGGGCCCGGCGGCGCGACCGCGGTCAGGCGTAAATGGTCTTGATGTAGTCCGGGCCGTAGTGGCGTTCCAGGTCGGCGAGGTTCGCCGCCGGGTACTCCACCTCCTTGACCAGCCGGGCCCGGGACGGCAGCACGTCCGGCTGCCAGGTCTCCGGCCGCCACAGCTCGGACCGGAGGAACGCCTTCGCGCAGTGGTAGAAGATCTGCTCGATCTCCACCACCACGGCGAGCACCGGCCGGTGCCCCTTGACCACCAGGTCGTCGAACCAGGGCGCGTCACGCACCAGCCGGGCCCGACCGTTGATCCGCAGCGTGTCGGTGCGCCCGGGGATCAGGAAGATCAGCCCGACGTGCGGGTTCTCCAGGATGTTGCGGTAGCCGTCCGCCCGCTTGTTGCCCGGCCGCTCCGGGATGGCGATGGTCCGGTCGTCCAGCACCAGGGTGAATCCGGGCGGGTCGCCCTTCGGCGAGACGTCGCAGCTGCCGTCCGCGCCGGCCGTGGCGACCAGGCAGAACGGTGAGGCCGCCAGCCACTGCCGGTCCCGGTCGTGCAGCCGGGTGCGCTCCTTGGCGGCGGCCCGCGCGTTCGGCGTGCCGAGCAGCTCGCGCAGCTCCGCCTGCGAAGTGATCTCCACCGTCACGTGATCCTCCCCCGACCGTTGACCTGGATGGCGGGGCAGCCGTGCCGCGGGCGGGCGGCGCGGCGAACGAGCCGCCGCCCGCCAGCCTAGGCGGGTGCCACCAGCGCGAGGTTTGCCCTCCCGACCCGGGGGTACCGCCTCACCCGACGCGCCCGGAGAGACCGAGCAGTGGAGGCCCGGAGATGGAGAGCCGACTCAAGGTGTTGGGCCATCCCGTCCATCCGATGCTGGTGATGTTCCCCGTCGGACTGCTGGTCACCGCGGTGCTCTTCGACATCGTCGACACCGTCGGCGGCCCGGACTTCCTCGGCGAGGTGGCGTACTGGAACATCACCGTCGGCCTGGTCGGCGGCCTGCTGGCCGCGACGGCCGGGGTGTTCGACCTGCTGGCGATCCCGACCGGCACCCGCGCCAAGCGGGTGGCGCTCACCCACGCCGCCGCCAATGCGGCGGTGATCCTGCTCTTCGCCGCGATCTGGGTGGTCCGGCTCAACGCCGAGTCCCGGGCCGCCGGCGGCGCGCTGATCGCCATCGAGGTGGTCGCGCTGGCCATCCTCGGCGTCAGCGCCTGGCTCGGCGGGGAACTGGTCGACCGGCTCGGCGTCGGGGTCGACCGGGAGGCCGGCCTGGATGCTCCCAGCTCACTGCGGCCCCCGGCGGCCACCCAGCGGATCGGAGAGGTGCGATGAGCGAACAGAGCGGCGGCGGCATCGGTCGGGGCTGGCGGGGCCGGCAGCAGGGCTGGGACCCGATGGGCGAGTTGCAGTCACTCCGCTCCGAGCTGCGGCGACTGGTCGGCGGCCGGTCCGGGCCGCCGGATGTCGACCTGAGCGAGACCGCCGACGGCTGGGAGGTCGTCGTCCGGCTGCCCGGCGTGGCGCCGGAGGAGGTGGCGGTCGAGCTGGACGACCGGGAACTCTGCGTCCGCGCCCGCTCCGAGGCCGAGGTGAACGCCGACCACGGCATCCCCGGCGGCTTCGAGACCCGCGGCTTCGAGTACCGCGTCGACCTGCCGGCCCGGGTGGACCCGGACGCCATCGACGCGGTGATGGACCACGGCCTGCTCCGGGTGCGGCTGCCCCGGGCCGCCCGGCCCGCGCCGCGCACCATCACCGTCGGCCGCACCGGCTCGCGCGCCGTCGGCGGCGGTACGCCGATCGACCCGGCCGCGGACCGGGAGCTGCACCACCCGGACACCGCCGCCGGCGGGCTCGACCAGCCGTAACGGGGTCGAGTGGTCACCCCGGCCCTGCTCGGCCCGCCCGCCGAGCTCGTGCCCGACGTCGAGCGGATCGCCGTGCTGCGCGCCAACGCGCTCGGTGACTTCATCTTCGTGCTGCCGGCGCTGGACGCGCTGCGCTCCGCGTACCCCGAGGCGGAGATCGTGCTGCTCGGCGCGCCGTGGCACGCGAAGCTCTGGCGCGACCGCCCCGGCCCGGTGGACCGGGTGCTGGTGGTGCCGCCCGCCCCGGGCATCCGCTACCCCGAGCCGGGCGAGCCGGAGTCCGCGATGGACGACTTCCTGGCCGCGGCCCGCAAGGAACGCTTCGACCTGGCGTTGCAGGTGCACGGCGGCGGCGCCAACTCCAACCCGCTGGTCAGCCGGCTCGGCGCCCGGATCACCGCCGGGCTGCGGACCGAGGAGGCGGCGCCGCTGGACCGCTGGATCCGGTACGTCTACTACCAGCACGAGGTGATCCGCTACCTGGAGGTGGCGGCGCTGGTCGGTGCCCCGGCCACCACGATCGTCCCGGCGCTGGCGGTGACCGATGCCGACCGGGCCGAGGCGGCCGAGGTGCTTGGCCCACCGGAACGGCCGCGGGTGGCGCTGCACCCGGGCGCCACCGACACCCGGCGGCGCTGGCCTGCCGAGCGGTTCGCCGAGGTCGCCCGGGAACTGGTCGGTGACGGGTACGAGGTGCTGGTCACCGGCACCGCCGCCGAGCAGGAGGTGGTGGACCGGGTGGTGGCGGCGGCCGGGGTGCCGCTGCGCCCGCAGGTGGGCACGCTCAGCCTGGGCGGGCTGGCCGGCTGCTACGCCGGTTGCGAGCTGGTCGTCTCCAACGACACCGGCCCGCTGCACCTGGCCGCCGCGGTGGGCGCCGCGACGGTCGGCATCTTCTGGGTCGGCAACCTGATCAACGTGGCGAACCTGCTGCGCGGCCGGCACCGGCCGATCAGTTCCTGGACGGTGCACTGCCCGGTCTGCGGGGTGGACTGCACGCCCGGGATCTATCCGCACCGCCCGGGCGACGGCGAGTGCCCGCACCGGGACTCGTTCGTCACCGACGTGCCGGCCGTCGAGGTGGTGGAGGCCGCCCGCGAGCTGCTGCGCCCGGAGCCCGGCGCGCCCTGACCGCAGCCCTCGCCGTGCCGGCTCAGGCCGGTTGCGGGGTGTCGGAGTCGGTGAGCACGACCTCCCACGCCTCCACGTCCCGCTCGGTGACCGTGGTCGGCGATTCCAGGTGGTACGCCCCGCTCGGCAGGATGCCCGCCCCGCCGTACCGGGCCAGGACCGCGAGCTGGGCCGCGACGTCCTCGCCCTGGTGCTTCTCGTGCACCCGCCGCCAGAAGTCGAAGCCGCCGGAGTCGACCAGCTTCGCCCGGTCGTAGAGCACGCAGCCGCCGATCCAGGAGACCTTGTACGCCCGCCACGCCCCCGGCGGCAGGTTCAGCTGGCTGGTCACGTGCAGCAGGTTCGCCGCCGGATGGATCTGCGCCCGGTCCCACTCCGGGGTGCCGGGCCGGATCCGCTCCGGGGTGGGTGGGCCGATCCACTCCTCGTAGTGCCGGTGCGTCTCCGGGCGGACGTCGTCGAGGTAGGAGAGGCCGTGCACGGCGTTGCCGACGAAGCCGCAGCCCAGCTCGCCGATCGCGGTGACCAGCCGGTGCAGGGTGCCCGGCTCCAGCCAGACGTCGTCGTCGAGGCAGAGCACGTACCGGGCGGACGAGGCGGCCAGCAGGTAGGCCCGGTGCTCGGCCAGGCCGCGCCGGGGCAGCCGGCGGGTCAGCAGCACCGGGTGCCCCCGGTGGCGCAGCACCCGGACCATGGTGGCCGCCGCCGGGTGGGTGAAGGCGGGATCGTCGTCGGACTGGTCGCTGACCACCACCCCGAACCCCGGTACGCCCTCCTGGGCGGACAGCCCGGAGAGGGTGACCGCCAGCTCGGCCGCCCGGTTACGGGTCGGGATCAGCACGTCGAGCAGGCGGTCGGCGCGGAACTGCCCGGCCGAGCCCGGGTCGAGCGGCCGGTTCACGACCGCTTGCTCGTCAGCGACGGGTCGGTCTCGCGGTCCTGGCTGTGCGCCCGGATCCGGTCGATGATCGCCGAGGTGGACCGGTCCGGCACGTAGCCGAGGGTGCGGACCTGGCCGCCGAGCCGCCGCACCAGCGGGGCCTCCGGCACCATCTCTGGCGGGTAGTCGCCGCCCTTGACGTAGACGTCGGGGCGGACCGTCTCGATCAGCGAGGCCGGCGAGTCCTCCTCGAAGACCACCACATGGTCCACGCAGGACAGCGCGGCGAGCAGCGCGATCCGGTCCTCGACCGGGTTCACCGGCCGGTCCGCGCCCTTCAGCCGGCGTACGCTGCCGTCCGAGTTGACCGCCACCACCAGCAGGTCGCCGAGCGCCCGGGCCTGCTCCAGGTAGCGCACGTGGCCGCGGTGCAGCACGTCGAAGCAGCCGTTGGTGAAGACGATGGAGCGGCCGGCGTCGCGGTGCTCGGCGGCGATCGTGGCCAGCTCGTCGGCGCCCACCAGCACCGGGTGCCCGGCGTCGGCGGCCGGCACGTCCAGCGCGGTGAGCAGGTCCTCCCGGCGGCACACGCAGGTGCCGGTGTCCGAGACGGTGATGGTGGCGGCGAGCTGGGCCAGCTGGGCGGCGGTCGACAGCGGCGCGTCGGCGGCCAGGGCCAGCGTCATCGCGGCGAGGTAGGCGTCTCCCGCGCCCACCGCGTGGCTGGCCGGCACCGGGGTGCTGTGGCTGCGCCGGGGCTCGCCGTCGACCCCGCCGACCACCGCCCCCTCGGTGTCCAGGGTCACCGCCACCACGTCCGCGCCGGTGTGCGCGCGCAGCTCGGCCAGGCGCGACTCGGCCAGTTCCGCCCGGTCCACCCCCTCCCCGGCGGTGGCGTTCACGGTCACCCCGGTGCCGGTCACGCTGAGCCCGTCACCGGTCATCGCCACCCGGTCCTCGCCGGGCGTCGGTTCCCCGGTCGGGCCGGCGCCGGGAGCCAGGCCGACCGCGCCGGCCGCGGTGTCGGGCAGGCCGGCGCCGCCGGGAGCGGTGCCGACGCTCAGCTCGGAGGGGCCCTCCGCCGGGTCCCCGTCCGGGTGGTCCAGGTGCAGGTCGACGGAGCGGGCACGGCCGCCGGCGGCCCGGGCGAGCAGCCGGGTGGCCTCGGCGAAGCTCGGGGTCACCACGGTGGGGGCGAGGCCCCGCCAGTCGGCGAGGTCGTGCGCGTCCAGCGCCACCGTGGCGTACCGGTCCCGCTGGGCGACCAGCCAGGCACGTACCGGTGCGGGCAGCGCGCCCAGGGCGTAGTCGCAGACCACCAGCGTCGGCGCCGCGCCGCCGGCGGCTGCGCGCAGTTCCTCGGTGGCGCAGTCCAGCGCGGTGAGCAGCCGGGCGACCCCGTCGTCGCTGAGCGGGTCGTCGGGGTCGCCGGAGTCCTCCCGCAGCAGGATCTGGTTGCCGGCCAGCATCCGCCGCTTGACCGGCGTCGGCCGGCCCGGCTGGTTGACCGTTCGGTCCCAGACCCCGGCCCGGTCGAGACAGTCGTGCAGTTCGTCGCCGGCCACGTCGGCGCCCACCGGGGCGACCAGTACGGCCCGGCCGCCGAGCGCCGCGATGTTCACCGCGGTGTTGGCGGCCCCGCCGGCCGCGGAGATCCGCCGGCGCAGGGTGAGGACCGGGGCGGGCGCCTCCCGGCAGAGCCGGTCGGACTCGGCGAACCGCCACTCGTCGAGCATGGCGTCGCCGATCACCAGGACGGGACGACCCGACCAGCTCTCCACGACGGTGGCGAGCCGGCGCTGTTCCGCTGCTGCTCCTGCCATGCCCCTCCGGGTCCCCCCGGTCCGGCGGGTCAAACCTGCCCGGTCCCGGCCCGAGGGGACGTCGGCTGATCGACGGACGTGAGCGAGTGAGCCGGCGTTTCGGGCACCACGGCCGGGGAAGGGACTCCGGTAACCCGGAAAAGGAGAAGTACCCATGGCAGCGACACTTCAGGGCAAGCGGATCGCCGTCCTGGCCGCCGACGGCGTGGAGGAGGTCGAGTACGTCCAGCCCCGCGAGGCGGTCGAGCGGGCCGGCGCGACCGTGGACCTGGTCTCGCTCAAGCCCGGCACCATCCAGTCCTTCAACCACCTGGACCAGTCGAAGACGTACGACGTCGACGTGACCGCTGCGGACGCGGACCCGGACCGGTACGACGCGCTGGTCCTGCCCGGCGGGGTGGCCAACCCGGACTTCCTGCGGGCCGACCCGGACGCGGTGCGCTTCGTGAAGGCCTTCTTCGACGCCGGCAAGCCGGTCGGGGTGATCTGCCACGGCCCGTGGACGCTGGTCGAGGCGGACGTGGTGCGTGGCCGCCGGATCACCTCCTGGCCCAGCCTGCGCACCGACCTCACCAACGCCGGCGCGACCTGGGTCGACGAGCCGGTGGTCACCGACAACGGCCTGGTCAGCAGCCGCAAACCGGGCGACCTCCCCGCCTTCTGCACCAAGATCGTCGAGGAGTTCGCCGCCCCCGCCCGCTGACTGGCCCGTTGGTCATGAGGTTGACGGCGAACTCGATCTCCGACAGTGCCGCCAACCTCATGATCAACGCGGCGAGTTCCCCGGAGCGGGGCATGTTCCGGGAGGGGCGGGAAAGAAGCGGGGATGACGACGGAGGAGCATGCCGCGCCGGCGCTGAACAGTCGCCAGATCCGCCTGCTGATGTTCGGTCTGATGACCGGCATGCTGCTGGCCGCGCTCGACCAGACCATCGTCGGCACCGCGCTGCCGACCATCGTCGGCGAGCTGGGCGGGATCAACCACTACTCGTGGGTGGTGACCGCCTACCTGCTCGCGTCGACCGCCTCGACCCCGCTCTACGGGAAGATGGCCGACCTGTTCGGGCGCCGTCCGGTCTTTCTCTTCTCGATCGGCACGTTCCTGGTCGGCTCGTTGCTGGCCGGGTTGTCGCAGAACATGACCCAGCTGATCGTCACCCGCGGCATCCAAGGCATCGGCGCCGGCGGCCTGATGACGCTGGCGTTCACCATCATCTCGGACGTGGTGCCGCCCCGGGAGCGCGGCCGCTACCAGGGTGTCTTCGGCGCCGTCTTCGGCATCTCCTCGGTGGCCGGCCCGCTGGTCGGCGGCTACTTCGCGGAGACCGACTGGCGGTGGATCTTCTACATCAACGTGCCGCTGGCGATCCTGGCCATCCTGGTCTGCTCCCGGGTGATGCGGCTGGTCCCGTTCACCCGCCGTGAGCACGCCATCGACTGGCTCGGCGCGGGGCTGCTGGTCGCCGGGGTGAGCTCCCTGCTGCTCGCGCTGAGCTGGGGCGGCAACGAGTTCGCCTGGGGCTCCGGGGTGATCATCGGGCTGTTCGTGGCCGGGGCCGTGCTGGGGGTGCTCTTCGTGCTCCAGGAGACCCGGGTCGCCGAGCCGATCCTGCCACTGCGACTGTTCCGCAGCGCGACCTTCGCCCTGGCCAACGGCGCCGGCTTCGTGCTCGGTCTGGTGATGTTCGGGTCGATCATCTTCATCCCGCTCTACCTGCAGATCGTCAAGGGCGCCTCGCCCACCCGCAGCGGTCTGCTGATGCTGCCGATGATGGCCGGCATCATCGTCACCTCGGTGCTGACCGGCCGGGCGATGAGCCGGATCGGCCGCTACAAGTGGTTCCCGGTGACCGGCTCGGTCGTGCTGCTGGTGGGCATGCTGCTCTTCACCCGGCTGCACGTGGACACCTCGCTCTGGGTGGCCTTCGGCTTCATGGTGGTGATCGGTGTGGGGCTGGGCCTCTGCATGCAGTCGCTGATCCTCGCCGTGCAGAACGCCGTCTCGATGCGGGACCTGGGCGCCGGGACCTCCGCGGCGACCTTCTTCCGGTCGCTGGGCGGCTCGTTCGGGGTGGCCCTGCTCGGCGCGGTGCTCTCCGCCCGGCTCACCTCCGGGCTGGCCGACCGGCTGCCCGCGGCGATCGCCCAGCTGCCCCCGGCGGAGCAGGCCGCGGTAGCGGCGAGCGGCGGCGCGGACATCTCGGTGAACGACCCCGCCACCATCATGGCGCTGCCCGCCCCGGTCCGCGCCGCGGTCCAGACGGCTTTCGTCGAGTCACTGGACCGGGTCTTCCTGACCGCCGGGCTGATCGCCATCCTGGCGGTGCTGGTCACCCTGGCGCTGCCGAACGACCGGCTGCGCGGCACCGGCCCGCAGGGCGCCACCGGCGGCACGGACGGCCTCGGCGGCGAGGCGCCCGCCCCCGGCGGCAAGCCGCTGTCCCGGGAGTCGAAGGAGGAGGCCGCCGCCGAGATGGAGGCGAAGAGCCAGACCCTGCTCTGATCCGACCCGGGCGGGCCGGTCCCCGCACCGCGCCCTTTACTCTGCTTCAACGGACGCAACAGAAGTGGCGCCGAACCTGTGCGTGGGTTGAAGCAGAGCAAAGGGGCCGGGCAGAGGGACCGCCGCCCACGGCCGCGCCGGTCACTTGAGGATCAGGCGGTTGGTCTGCTCGAAGACGTCGAGGTCGGCGAGGGTCTCGGTGACGCTGGCCGAGATAGGGGCCGGGAACTGGTCGCGGCGGAAGAAGGCGGCGTCGATGGTCTCGTCGGTCACCCGGGCGAGCTGGCCGTCCCACTCCTCCACGCGGAACGCGGTGGTGAAGATCTGGTACGTGTGGCCGTACATGTTGGTGTGGGTACGGTCCGGGCCGGTGTAGAGGGCGAACGCGCAGACCCGCAGCGCCCGCAGCCCGGTCTCCTCCCGCACCTCGCGGACCGCGCAGTCGGCGATCGACTCGCCCAGCTCCATCGCGCCGGCCGGCATCGCCCACTGGCCGTTGTCCGAGCGGCGGATCAGCAGGACGCGCCCGGCGTTGTCCCGCACCACCGCGCGGGCGCCGACGAACATCAGTGTCCGGTCACCGGCCAGGGCGCGGAGCTGACCCACGTACGAATCGGCCCAGGAGATGCTCACCCGGACAATTTACGGGGCCGGCCGGGGGCGGACGGGTTTTCCAGGGTTCCCAAGGTGTGACCGGCGACACTAGCTTGTTACCCATGCGTAGCACGATGATGGACGCCCCTCTCCAGGTCTCCCGGATCCTCGACCACGGCTCCACCGTGCACGGCACGGCCGAGGTGGTCACCTGGACCGGCGCCGAGCCCCGCCGGATGACGTACGCCGAGGTCGGGCGGACCGCGGCCCGGCTCGCCCACGCGCTGCGCGACGAGTGCGGCGTCACCGGCGACGAGCGGGTCGGCACGTTCATGTGGAACAACAACGAGCACCTGGTGGCCTACTTCGCGGTGCCGAGCATGGGCGCGGTGCTGCACACGCTCAACATCCGGCTCTTCCCGGACCAGGTCACCTACATCGCCAACCACGCCGAGGACCGAGTGGTGCTGGTCGACACCACGCTGATCCCGCTGCTGGCCAGGGTGATCGGCGAGCTGCGTACGGTGCGGCACGTGGTGGTGGTCGGCGGCGGCGACCCGGCCCCACTGGTCGCCGCGGCCGGCGACCGGATCACCGTGCACCACTGGGACGAGCTGCTGGCCGGCCGGCCGGAGACGTACGCCTGGCCCGAGCTCGACGAGCGGGACGCCGCAGCGCTCTGCTACACCTCCGGCACCACCGGCAACCCGAAGGGCGTGGCCTACTCGCACCGCTCGATCTACCTGCACTCGCTCCAGGTCTGCATGCCGGAGGGCTTCGGGCTCGGCCCGACCGACCGGGAACTGGCCATCGTGCCGATGTTCCACGCGATGTCCTGGGGGCTGCCGTTCGCGGCGTTCCTCTCCGGCGCGTCGCTGATCATGCCGGACCGGTTCCTCCAGGCCGCGCCGATCGCCGAGATGATCGCCGCCGAGCGGCCCACGCTGGCCGGCGCGGTGCCGACCATCTGGACCGACCTGCTGGCCTACCTGGACACCCACGACGTGGACACCTCCTCGCTCAAGGAGGTCATCGTGGGCGGGTCGGCCTGCCCGCCGGCGCTGATGCACGCGTTCGCCGAGCGGCACGGCATCGAGGTCATCCACGCCTGGGGGATGACCGAGATGTCCCCGCTGGGCTCGGTCTCCCGACCGCCCGCCGGGGTGACCGGGGACGAGGTCTGGCGCTACCGCTACACGCAGGGCCGGGTGCCGGCCGGCGTGCAGGCGCGGATCGTCGGCCCGCTGGGCGAGCCGCTGCCCGCCGACGGCACGTCCGTGGGTGAGCTGGAGGTGCGGGGGCCGTGGGTGACCGCCCGGTACGTCGGCGACGACACCCCGGACGAGGAGAAGTTCCGCGACGGCTGGCTGCGTACCGGCGACGTCGGCACCCTTTCCGCCGACGGGTACATCACCCTCACCGACCGGGCCAAGGACGTGATCAAGTCCGGCGGCGAGTGGATCTCCTCGGTCGAGCTCGAGAACGCGCTGATGGCCCACCCTGCGGTGCTGGAGGCCTGCGTGGTGGGCGTACCGGACCAGCGCTGGGACGAGCGGCCGCTGGCCACCGTGGTGGTCCGCGAGGGGGCGAGCGTCACGGTGGAGGAGCTGCGGGAGTTCCTGGGCCGGTCGGTGGCCCGCTGGCAACTGCCGGAACGCTGGGCCTTCATCGACGCGGTGCCCAAGACCAGCGTCGGCAAGTTCGACAAGAAGGTGGTCCGGTCCCGCTACGCCGAGGGTGAGCTCGATGTCCGGGAACTGACAGCGCCGTAACGTTTTCCGGCGCACCGTCGCCTCTTGGGTAGGGACACACTCCTGAGAGACATCCCTCCCCAGGGGCGGCCCCGGCGTTCGCACCGCGCCGGGGCCGCCCGTTCCATGCGGGGCGACCCGCACCGTCATTGTTGCGAAACATGTTCGCCTCTGTCCCGTCGACGGCGAAATGCGATCGGATTTTCGCAGTTCAGCGGCCTGCCACCCGGCCTGTCGGTGTCGTCCTACCATCCGGGGAATGCCCCGGCGCAGCGAGCCGGGCCCGCCGGCCGACCGCGCAGGAGGCTCCCATGGCCACCCTCAAGACCGCCCCGACCGCCGCCAGCGTCGACGACTTCCTCGCCGCCGTGCCCGACGACGCGCGTCGGCGCGACGCGACGGTGGTCCGGGACCTGATGCGGCAGGTCACCGGCGAGCCGCCGACGATGTGGGGGGACGCCATCGTCGGCTTCGGGCAGCGGCGGCTGCGCTACGCCACCGGCCGCGAGCTGGACTGGTTCCTGGTCGGCTTCTCGCCGCGCAAGGCGGCCACCACGCTCTACCTGCCCGAGGAGTTCCCGGGCAAGCAGGAGCTGCTGGCGCGGCTCGGCCGGCACACCGTCGGCAAGGGCTGCCTCTACGTCAAGCGGCTC
This sequence comes from Micromonospora sp. LZ34, assembly GCF_052981855.1. Taxonomy (NCBI): domain Bacteria; kingdom Bacillati; phylum Actinomycetota; class Actinomycetes; order Micromonosporales; family Micromonosporaceae; genus Micromonospora; species Micromonospora sp. LZ34. The sequence continues at coordinate 147,519 of NZ_JBRIQN010000010.1, read as the reverse complement.
GCCGACGTCGACGTCGAGGTGCTCACCGAGCTGGTCCGCGCCGCGGTCGCCCAGGCCCGCGCCGACCAGCCCGCCGGCTGACCCGCCCGTCCGCGCCCGGCCGGGCGCCGGCCAGCGCCACCCGGCCGGCCGTCACTGCGCGCTGGTGGTGATCAGCACTTTTCCCACCACGGAGTTCTCCACCGCCCGGTGGGCCGCCCGGGTCGCCGACAGCGGATGGTGGTGCAGCGGCAGGCCGGCCTCCGCCCCGACTCGGATCCCGCCCTGCGCCGCCGCGGCGGCGACGTCCCGGACCGCCTGCGCCTTGGCCGCCTTCGGCTCGGTGTAGACGAGTACGAACTGCCAGCGCGCGTTCGGCACCATCAACGGCCGGATCGGCAGGGTCACCTCGTCCCCGCCGTCGTCGGCGTACACGCAGACCGCGCCGCCGTTGCGCAGCAGCTGGACGTCGGTGGCGGCGTTGCGTGCGGCGGAGACCTCGACGATCGTGTGCACCCCGTCGGGCGCGATTTTCCGGACCTCCTCGACCACGTCCTGCTCCCGGTAGTTGACCACGAAGGAGGCGCCGGCCGCCGCCGCGAGCTGCGCCTTCTCCGCGCTGCTGACCGTGGCGATGACGCAGGCGTCGGACCAGCGGGCGAGCTGGATCGCCGCGTTGCCGACCGCGCCCGCGCCGCCCTGCACCAGCACCGTGTGGTCGCTGAGCGCGCCGGCGTGCAGCCGCTGCGGCATGTACTCGCCGGCGGTCAGGCAGCGGTGCGCGGTGAGGAACGGGATGCCCAGGCAGGCGCCCAGGTCGAACGACGCGTCGCCGAGGCGTACCGCCTGCCGGACCGGTACCACCGTGTACTCGGCGGCCGTCCCCCAGGGACGCTGCCAGGCGGCCTCCCAGAGCCAGACCCGCTCGCCGATCAGCTCCTGGTCGACCCCCTCGCCGACCGCCTCGACCACCCCGGCGCCGTCCTGCCCGGGGGTCTGCCAGCCGGCCGGCAGCGGCCACTGCCGGCGGGCCTTCCAGTCCGTCGGGTTCACCCCGGAGACGGCCACCCGCACCAGCACCTCGCCCGGCCCCGGCTCCGGCACCGGCCGGTCCACCAGTTCCAGCACCGAGACGTCGCCGGTCCGCTCGTACACGATCGCCTTCATCGCCGTCCCCTCACCTCCGACGCCCGGCGGCCCGGCTCGGCGCGCCGTCGGCTGCGGTACCCGGCCGGTCCACGCTCATGCCGGCCGCCGCGGCCCCGCAAACCGTACAACCGGACGGTCCGGGGGAGAGAATGGTCAGCCGAGCCGGTCGACGGTCTCCGGGGTCAGCTCGTCGATCGAGCCGAGCACCACGGCCGCGAGCCGGGTCGCGTCCTCGTCCAGCGGGTACGCGCCGTGCGGGATCGCCACCACGGTCATCCCGGCGGCGGCCGCCGAACGCACCCCGTTCGAGGAGTCCTCGACCGCGATGCAGCGGGTCGGGTCGACGCCGAGTCGCTCCGCCACCGCCAGGTAGACGTCGGGCGCCGGCTTGCCCCGCGCGGTCTCCTCGGTCGACAGGGTCGCCCGGAACGCGTCGGTCAGGCCGGTGGCGGCCAGCGCCGCCGCGATCAGCCGGGTCGGCGAGGAGCTGGCCAGGCCGAGCGGCCACCGCGCGGCCAGCCGGCGCACCACGTCGGGCGCGTCGTCGATCAGCGGTACGCGGGCGGCGTACCGCCGGGTCATCTCGTCCACCACCTCGCTGGCGACCTGCTCGGGGCCACGGTCGACGCCCAACTCGTCGCTGAGGTAGCGGGACCACTCGCCGGTGCTCATCCCCATCAGCCGGCGCTGGGTGTCGGCCTGCCACGTCCCGCCGTGCGCCGCCACGTACGCCCGCCGGACCTCCTCCCAGACCGGCTCGGAATCCACGATCACGCCGTCCAGGTCGAAGACCACCGCATCCACCACGTGCCCATCCTGCCGGACGGGCCCGGGTCAGGTGAGGAACGGTGCCCACTCCCGCGCCCCGACCACCCGCACCCCGGGCGTCGAGTAGTAGGGGTCCTCGGCCAGCAGCGCGTCCAGCGCCGCCCGGTCGGGTACGTCGAAGACGATCACCGCGCCGGAGTCGTCGGCCAGCGGGCCGGACATCCGGACGAGCCCCTCGGCGTGCAGGGCGGTCAACCGCTGCCGGTGCGCGGGACGGGCGGCCAGCCGCTCGGGCGCCTCGGTGAAGGCGAGTTCCACGATCCACATGAGGGGCACGATAGGCGCAACCCGGCGCGGCCGCGGTAGCAAGGGGTGCGGATCGCCGACATCCCGGCGCCGCGGCACGCCGATCCGGGCGACGGAGTGACGGGCGGACGGGCGGGTCGGCCGGCCGGTCAGGCCGGCAGCGCGGGCAGGCCGATCGGGCTGTCCGCCGGGATCACCGTGTGGCCGGCGCGGGCGATCGGGTCGAGCAGCTCGCGGAGCCGGTCGGTGCGGTCCGGGCCGAGCACCCGCCAGGGGCGCGCGGCGGCCGCGTCCGTGGCGTCCTCGACGGCCTGGAAGCGGGCCCGGCCGTGCTCGGTCGGCTCGCCGTCGGGGGTGAGCCAGCCCCGGTCCGCCAGCCGTTCCCGCGCCGCCGCCCACTGCTCCTCCGACCAGCCCCGGCCGAGCAGGTTCTGCGCGCCCATGTCGACCGCGACCCGCCAGGCCAGCGTCTCGACCGGGTCGAGGTCGGCGGCGACCAGCGCGGCCACGTGCCCGTCGCCGCGGTGCTCGCGCAACGTGGTGGCGGCCTGCCAGAGCCGGGCCAGCGGGTACTCGCCGGCGGGCAGGGCCGCGTTGGCCGCGCCGAGCACCCGGCCCGCCGGCTCCACCGCGCCGGCCGCCTCCGTCAGCAGGTCGGCGGCCTCGGCCAGGTGCGACTCGGGCAGCTCGTAGGTGAGCTCGGCGAGCGCCTGCACCGCACCGGTGAGCCGGGCGCGCAGCGCCTCCGCCGGGATGGCCAGCCGCCAGACGGCCGGCAGTGCCCGGGCCACCATGTGCGGGGCGAAGTTGAAGAAGGCGGCGATCACCGGAGCGGCGTCGGTCGGGCCCAGCGGGGCCGCCCGGCCCGCGAAGTAACCACGCCAGTAGCCGCGCAGCCCGACCGCCTCGTACGCGGCGCGGGCGCGCGGATGGAAGTAGGTGACCGCGTGCACGGGCTCGTAGTGCGTCCACATCAGCCGGGCGGTCCGCCCCGGGTCGTCCAGCGCCGTCACGTGCCCCTCCGCGTCCGGTCCGGTGTCACCCCGGACGGCGGGCCGCCCGGGGTGACGCTGAACCTACTGCCGAGAAGTGACGGCTCGGAAGCCCTGTGTGGGCAACTGCATCGATCCCGGGTGACAAGCCGGGCGTACCGGTCGGGTCACTGCGCGGCGAGCACGTCCACGACGAAGCGCAGCGGACCGGCCGGGCGACCGCCGGAGGCGTCGTTGCCGTACGCCAGGTCGGCCGGGATGTCGAGCTGCACCCGGCTGCCCACGGTCACCCCGACCAGGCCCTGGTCCCAGCCCTTGATGACCTGCCCGACCCCGATCGCGAAGCTGGCCGGCTGGCCGCCCTCCCACGACGAGTCGAACTCCTTGCCGTCCTTGTAGAACACACCCACGTAGTTCGTCGTGATGGTCTGGCCCGCCTGCACCGCCGGGCCGGTGCCCTTGATCAGCGGGGTCACGGTGAGCTTGGTCAGCTCGCCCTTGCCCGGCTCGACGGTCGGCTTGCTGGCCAGCGCCGGGTCGGCGCCCTCCGGCAACTGCGGGGCGCCGGGCGCGGCGGCGCCGTCCGCCGAGGCGGAGGCCGAGGGGGTGCCGCCCGCCTGCTGGGCCGGGTCGTCGTCACCCTGGCCGACGATCACGAAGACGGTGATCAGCACGGCCACCACGGCCAGGCCGGCCAGCCCGCCGAGCCACGCCTGCCGGCGACGCTTCGCCTCGGCCGCCTTCTGCGCCGCCAACTGGGCGGCCAGCCGCCGCTCCGACTTCGACCGGTTCTGCGTGCCTTCGCTCACTCGTCGACTCCCTGCTGCGAGGTGGTGGCCGGCATCGCTGCCGGGGGGAAAGCCGACGCACACGGTACCCGGCCGGACGCCCACCGTGCCGCCTCCACCACCCGGACCGGACGCCGGCGCCGGACCGGACGCCGGCGCCGGACCGGGGCGCACCGGCGCGGGGCGCACCGGCGCCAGTGGTGGTCAGGACGGGTCGGGGACCACCATGAAGTCGGTCACGAGCGAGGTGATCCGGCCGTCGGCGGCCCGCCCGATCCAGGTGCCGTAGCAGCCGTCACCCCAGCCCGAGGAAACGCTCACCACGTTGGCGCCGGACGCCTCGTCGAGCACGGCCGTGATCAACCCCGGCACCGGGGCCTCGGGGAGCCGAGCGGGGATGAACACGTCCTCGATCCGGTCGTACTCCCACGACGAGAGCGCCTCCAGGGCGGTCGGGTCGGCCAGCGTGGCCGTGCCGGCGTCCACCCCGAAGCCGAAGTAGCCGTCGTCGTCGAGGGTCGCGGCGTCCTGGTCGCCCACCAGCGCCATCTCCCAGCGCACCGCCGGCTCGTCGTGCACCACCAGTTCCAGGGCGGCCACCCGCCGGTCCGCCTCGGCGCCGTCGCGCAGCACCACCGCCACCCACGCGCGGGCCGGATAACGGCCGGGCGGCACGGCGACGGTGAACGGTTCGGCCTCCGGGCAGACCAGCGGGTCGCACCCGACCACCTGACCGGTGGGCAGCACGACGTCGTCGACCGGATGCGCCTCGATGACGTACGTGCCGTGCTCGTCGGCGTAGTGGGCGCCGGCGGTCAGCAGCCGGTGCAGGTCGGGGGCGTACGGCATGGACTTCCTCCAGGGGCGGCGGTCGGCCGGCGGAGCCTAACCGGCCGCGCCGACACCCCCGGGTCAGGCGTCGCCGACGTGCCGGCCCAGCGCCGCCCGCAGGTGGTTCTTCGGCCGTGCCCCGACGATCGACCCGACCAGTTCGCCCCGGTCGAACACGAGCAGGGTGGGCAGGGACAGCACACCGTACCGGCGCGTGGTGTCCGGATTCTCGTCCGAGTTGATCGTGGTGATCTCCATCCGTCCGGCGAACTCGGCGGCCAGCTCCTCAAGGCTGCGGGAGATGGCCCGGCACGGCGGGCACCAGTCCGCCCAGAAGTCGACCACCACCGGCCGGTCGGCGGCGAGTACGGCGGTGGCGAACGTGGCGTCGGTGACCGTGGTCAGCGAGCCGCTCGACGCAACCTCAGGCATGTTTCCTCCCGTTGGGCGATGGCGTGGGCGAGCTGGTCCTGCAACTCCTGCCGGACCTCCCGCAGCCGGTCGAGGCCGGCGTCGACCTCGGCCAGCTTGCGGCGCAGCACGGCCACCGAGTCGGGGCAGACGTGGCCGGCGGTGTTGCCGGCCCGCAGGCAGGCGACGAACGGACGGATGTCGTCGAGGCCGAAGCCCACCGCGAGCAGCGACCGGATCTCCCGTACGACGACCAGCTCGGCCTCGTCGTAGACCCGGTAGCCGTTGGCGGAGCGGGCCGGCCGGACCAGCCCGTGCGTCTCGTAGTAGCGCAGCGCGCGCGTGCTCGTGCCGGCGCGCTCAGCCAGTTCGCCGATCAGCATCCGACCTCCCTCGCCGTGGCGTCGCGGCCAACGCTAGACCTTGCCGCCGACGTCAAGGCAACGTCCGGATGCCGGGTGGGCGGGCGGTTCCGCCGGTAGATTCCGACCATGGCGATCCTCACCGACGAAGACCTTGCCCTGCTCGCCGAACCACAGCTGGCCCACGTCGCCACCGTCGAGGCCGACGGCTCGCCGCACGTGACCCCGGTCTGGGTGGACACCGACGGCCAGCACATCCTGTTCAACACGGCGAAGGGGCGGGTCAAGTACGAGAACATCCGGCGCAACCCGACGGTCGCGGTCTCCGTGGCCGACAAGGCGAACGACTTCCGCACCCTGTGGGTGAAGGGCACCGCCGAACTGGTCGAGGAGGGGGCCGACGAGCACATCGACCAGATGGCGCAGAAGTACCTCGGGCAGGACACCTACCCGTTCCGGCAGGCCGGGGAGGAGCGGGTGATCGTCCGGATCACCCCGACCCACAAGCTCGGCCGGGCCTGACGCTGCGCGGACCGGGGTCAGGCGGTCTTGCGGGCGGCCTTCTTCGCGGCGGCCTTCTTGGCCCCGGTCTTCTTCTCCGCCTCGGCGGCCTTCTTCGGCGCGGCCTTCTTCGCCGCCGCCTTCTTGGGGGCCGCCTTCTTCTCAGCGGCCTTCTTGGCCGGCGCCTTGGCGGCCTTCTTCTCGGCCGCCTTCTTCGCCGAGCGGGCCGCCGAGATCGGGGTCGGCTCGGCAGCGCCGGCGCGGGCCGGCGCCTCGCCGCGGGCCGCCTTGGCCCGCTCCACGGACGCCTTGAGCGCCGCCATCAGGTCCACCGCCGCCGCCGGGGCCTCCTCGACCTCCTCCGGCTGGACCACCTCGCGGCCCTCCACCTTGGCGTCGATGACCTCCTGCAACGCCGCCCGGTAGTCGTCGGTGAACGCGTCCGGCTCGAACTCCCCGGCCATCGAGTCGATCAGCGAGCTGGCCATCGCCAGCTCCGGCGGCCGCACCTTCAGGTCCTCGTCCAGGAAGCCGAAGTCGGGTTTACGGATCTCGTCGGGCCAGAGCATGGTGTTGAGCAGCAGCACGCCCTCGCGGACCCGCAGGGTGGCGAGCTGTTCCCGCTGCCGCAGCGCCACCTTGACGATGGCCACCCGTTCGGAGTCGGTCAGCGCGTCGCGCAACAGCACGTACGGCTTGGTGGCGGCGCTCTCCGGCTCGAGGAAGTAGGCCTTGTTGTAGAGGATCGGGTCGACCTGCTCGGCCGGGACGAACTCCAGCACGTCGATCGCGTGCGAGGTGGTCAGCGGCAGCTCGGCGAAGTCCTCGTCGGTGAGGATCACCATCTCGCCGCCGCCGATGTCGTAGCCCTTGGCGATGTCGTCGTAGCTAACCTCCTCGCCGCAGACCTGGCAGGTGCGCTTGTAGCGGATCCGGCCGCCGTCGTCCCGGTGCACCTGGTGGAACCGGATGTCCTTCTCCTCGGTGGCCGAGTAGAGCTTCACCGCGATCGAGACCAGCCCGAACGAGACCGCTCCCTTCCAGATGGCTCGCATCCCGTGCTCCTCTCCCCGGTACAGCCAGGATCGCAAATGATCGAAGCGGGCGCGAGCGCTTCCGCCGGCAACTACAGTCAGAAGGTGCCCGGCGCGCCGTTGAAGCCGATGCTCGCGATGACCGGGCAGCTCCCGGCGGGTGCCGGCTGGGCATACGAGTTCAAGTGGGACGGGGTCCGGGCGCTCGCCGACATCTCCGGCGGGCGCCAGCAGCTGTACGCCCGCTCCGGCGTGGAGATCACCGCCGCGTACCCCGAACTGGCCACCCTGCGCGAGCAGGTCGACGACGCGCTGCTCGACGGCGAGGTGGTGCTGCTCGGCGAGACCGGCCAGCCCTCGTTCACCGCGCTGGCCGAGAGGATGCACGTGCGCGACCGGAACAAGGCCGCCCGGCTGGCGGCGGTCATGCCGGTGACGTACATGATCTTCGACCTGCTCCGGCTGAACGGCGAGGACCTGACCGGGTGGTCGTACGCCCGCCGCAGGGAGGCCCTGGACGGCCTGGCGCTCGGCGGCGCCCGGTGGGCGGTGCCGCCGGTCTTTCCCGACGGCCCGGCCACCTACGAGGCGGCCGGCGAGCACGGCCTGGAGGGGGTGATGGCCAAGCGGGTCGAATCGGTCTACCGGCCGGGCGTGCGCTCGGCGGACTGGCTGAAGGTCAAGCTGGAGGTCACCGGCGACTTCGTGGTGGGCGGCTGGCGGCCGGGCGCCCGCAAGATCGGCGGGCTGCTGGTCGGGGTGCCCCGCCCGGACGGCCGGCTCACCTTCCGGGGCCGGGTCGGCGGCGGGATCGGCGCGGCCCTGGAACGGGAACTGCTGCGCGAGTTGGAGCCGCTGCGCACCGGCGGGTCGCCGTTCGCGGGCGACGTGCCGCGGGAGGATGCCCGGGGCGCGATCTGGGTAACACCCCGGGTCGTGGTGGAGGTGAAGTACGGCCAGCGCACTCCGGACGGGCGGCTGCGGTTCCCCCGGGTGCTCCGGCTGCGACCGGACAAGCCCGCCGAGGAGGTCGAGGATGCCGGCTGACCGGCTCCGGGTGGACGTCGAGGGACGCCCGCTCGAGCTGTCCAACATGGACAAGGTGCTCTATCCGGCGGCCGGGTTCACCAAGGGCGAGGTGATCGACTACTACACCCGGATCGCCCCGGTGCTCCTGCCGCACCTGCGCGACCGGGCGCTGACCCGGATCCGCTTCCCGAACGGGGTGGACGACAAGTCCTTCTTCGAGAAGAACAAGCCCGCCTCGACCCCCGACTGGGTGCGGGTCGAGACGCTGCCCGCCCCCGGGTCGACCAAGGGCCGGGAGACCATCGACTACGTGGTCGCCGACGACCTGCCCACCCTGGTCTGGCTGGCCAACCTCGCCGCGCTGGAGCTGCACACGCCGCAGTGGAAGGTCGGCGAACACCCGGACATGATGGTCGTCGACCTGGACCCGGGCGCGCCGGCGGCGCTGAAACAGTGCTGCCAGGTGGCGCTGCTGATGCGCGACCGGCTGGCCGACGACGGCATCGACAGCTACCCGAAGACCTCCGGCAAGAAGGGCATGCAGCTCTGCTGCCCGATCGCCGGCACGCAGGACTCCGACCTCGTTTCCGGTTACGCCAAGCGGATCGCCCAGGAGCTGGAGCGGGCGCACCCGAAGCTGATCGTGTCGAAGATGGCGAAGAACCTGCGGCCCGGGAAGGTCTTCATCGACTGGAGCCAGAACAACGCGGCGAAGACCACGGTGGCGCCGTACTCGCTGCGGGCCCAGTCGGTGCCGTCGGTGTCCACCCCGCTGACCTGGGACGAGGTCGAGGCGGGTGCGGCGGGCAAGCGGCCGGCGAGCAAGCCGTACACCGCCGGTGAGGTGCTCACGCGGGTGGAGAAGTCCGGCGACCTGCTCGCCCCGCTGCTGGACGGCGGCCCGGAGCTGCCCGAATCCGGTTGACACCGTCGCCGGTCCCGGCGCCTACTGGGCCACCGACGGGTGGCCGGTACGGCCGCGGCAGGGACGAGGAAGAGCGACGGTGGATCAGATCGATACGCTCAGCTGGCACGAGTTCGGCGAGGAGCACCTCCCGGCGCTGACCGTGCTGGCCGAGGCGTGCCTCGCCGCCGACGGGGGACTGCCGTTGTTCGCCCGGCCGCCGCTGCTGCGGGCGCGCCTGCTGCAGACCCGTACCCTCGCCGCCTGGCACGGGGACCGCCTGGTCGCGGCGGTCGGCGTGGGCACCGGCGGCGAGCCGGCCACCGCCACGGGGATGGTGCACCCGGACTGGCGGGGGCGCGGCCTCGGCACCCGGCTGCTGAGCTGGGCGGACGAGCAGGCCGGCGACGCCGACCTGGTGGTGACCACCGAGTCGTGGAGCCCCGACGCGGACCGGCTCTTCACCGCCCACGGCCTGAACCGGACCTTCGCCGAGTCGGTGCTGCGGCACGACCTGGCCGCCCTCCCGGCCGTCGCGCCGCCCGACGGGGTGCGGACCGAACCGGTGACCCCGCAGATCGGCCCGGAACTCTTCGCGACCTATCACGCGTCGTTCGCGGACCGTCCCGGCTTCGCCGCGCCGACGGCCGACGAGTGGCTCGGCGACCTGGCCGAGGACGAGGAGTACCGGCCGGACCTGTCGCTGCTGGCCCGCAGCCCGGACGGGCAGCCGGTCGGCTTCGTCAACGTCATCGGCACCTGGGTCGACCAGGTCGGCGTGGTGCCCGGCTGGCGGAAGCGGCGGGTCGGGGCGTACCTGGTGGCCGCCGCACTGCGGTCGCTCGCCGCCGAGGGCGCGCGGGAAGCCTGGCTCTGCGTCAACGACGACAACCCGGCCGGCGCGCTGTACCGCCGGCTGGGCTTCGCCGAGGCCGGCCGCCGCGCCCGCTACCTGCTCCGCCGCCGCTGAGGAAGTTCCGCGGCCGGTGACAACCTTCCGTGGCATCGCCACGTGTTAGGGGCGTGACCGACCAAACAGAACGGCTCTCCACCGCGGACCGGTCGTACGTCGCGTTCGTCGAGGTGGCCTGGCAGCGACATATCCGGCTGGCCATGCTGCTGACCGGCGACCGGTGGCGGGCCGAGGAGCTGCTCCAGGACAGCCTGGTCAAGGTGTACGAGCGGTGGCGGCGGCTGTCCCGGCTCGACGACCCGCACGCCTACCTGCGCCGCGCCCTGGTCAACAACCACACGTCCGGTTGGCGGCGGCGTCGCCGCGAGAGCCTCGTCGGGGAGGTCCCCGACCGGGCCGCCCCGTCCGGCGACATCGGCCCGGACGCCGTCGTCCTGCGCCGGGCGCTGATGTCGCTACCGGCGAAGCAGCGCGCGGTCGTGGTGCTCCGCCATTACGAGGATCTCAGCGAGCGCGAGGTCGCCCAGGCGTTGGGCTGCTCGCTGGGCACGGTCAAGAGCCAGAACGCCCGGGCGCTGGCCAAGCTTCGCCACCTTCTCGATGAACCCACCTACCAGGTAAGCAGGTGATCAGCCATGGACACGCTCGATGAGCGACTCGCCCACCAACTGCACGACATGGTCGACGGCGAACCCGACTCCGTACCCCCGGTGGGGGCGTTGCTCGACCGCGGCCGACGGTCCCGCCGGCGCCGGACCACCACGATGGTCAGCGCGACGTGCGCGCTGCTGGCGCTGGGCGTCGCCTCGGCGGCGACAGTGGCGACGATGCCGGAGTCGGGCCGTCCGGCCGGCACGGCCCAGGAAGCGCCGCGGCCGGCCCCGGCCTCGCCGCAGATGAAGCTGGTCGCGGCGGTCACCGCCAGCGAGAACATCAGCTACCGGATGCGGCTGACCTACACCGACGGCGGGCTGACGTACGAGGGCGCGTTCGACCCGAGGACCGCGACCGGGTACGTCCGTGCACCACAGGACGACTCGGTCATGACCGAGTTGCTGATCAACGGCACCCGGTACGAGGGCGCGGAACGGCCGCTGGGCAAGCTGCTGGCCGACAAGGGCCCGGGTGAGACGTACGGCCGATACGGGCAGTACCCGGGCAAGTACGACCGGCTGTCGCTGTACGACGACTTCAATGGCGTCCTGCGTGCCGCCGCACCCGACCCGGCGGCCCTGCTCAAGGCGATGAAGGGTGCGAACGCGACGATCAGCGAGAACCCGGACGGCACGCTGCACTTCGAGTACGCCACGCAGTACCGGGACGGGTCGACCAGCACGTCCGGCGACATCACCCTCGACGCAGACGGCCGGATCGCCAAGGTGGTGCTCAGCAGCACATGGCAGTCCACGGCCAAGGGCCGGCTGGACACCGGCACGGCCAACGCGACGCTGGAAATCTTCGACTACGGCGTGCAGGTGACGGTGAAGCGCCCGACCGACGTCGTCATGGTCAAGGAGTAGTCGCGTACCGGAGCGACGAGGTGCCCGCGGCCCGACGGTCGCGGGCACCCTCCGGTCACGGTCCGGGGCGGGCCGCACGGCCGACGGTGGTTAGGGTGGACGCACCCGGCAGGGAGGAGCGCCCGATGGCTGCCAGTACGCCCGTCACCGTCGCGGCCGACGCGGTGCGCACGGCCGATGTTCCGCTGCTCAGCTACTGCGACGACGCGACCGGCGAGCGGGTCGACCTGACCGCGACGCAGCTCGGCGACTGGGCTGCGCGCTGCGCGGGCCTGCTGCGGGACGGCTGCGGGCTGCGCCCCGGCGACCGGGTCGCGGTGCTGCTGCCGCCGCACTGGCGTACCGCCGCGGTGCTGCTGGGCGCCTGGGCGGTCGGGCTGGCGGTGTCGTACCGGCCGCGGGCCACCGCCGGGCTGCCGGTGCTCGAACCGGGCGCCGACCGGCCGTACGACGCGGTGTTCGTGACCCCGGAACGCCTCGACGACTGGCTGGAGGACGTGCCGGACGGTACGCACCGCTACCTCGTCGGCACCGGGCCCGGCCGGCTGGCCGAGGTGCCCGTGGGCTGGCTCGACTGGTCCACCGAGGTGCTCCGGCACACCGACGCCCCGCCCGACCACGCCGCCATCCGCGCGACGGATCCGGCCAGCCCGGACGGCACCAGCTACGACGAGTGGGGGCGGGTCGCCCTGGCCCTGGCCGACCAGCTCGACCTGCGCGCCGGCGACCGGCTGCTGGTCGACGCGGGCGAGCACGAGCAGCCGCTGAAGTGGCTGCTCGCCCCGCTGAGCGTCGGCGCGTCGGTGGTCGTCTGTGCCAACCTCGACCCGGCCCGGCGGGACGCGCGGATCGCCGCCGAGCAGGTCACCCGGGTCCTCTGAGGTCTCTCGTCAGCGCCGCCGCGGGGTCAGCCCTCGCGGGTGATAGTTCGTCCGCTGCGCCGCTTGGTGAGATACGGCAGCGCGAACAGGTACAGACCGGTGAAGAGAAGCAGGGCGAGCGGGAGCAGCGGCACGTAGGACACCCAGATGAGCGGGTCCTCCTGTGCCAGGGCGATGAAGGTGACGATCACGGTCACCGTGAAGGCGATGGCCAGCCAGCGGTGGATCTGCCGAACCCACTTGTTCCAGTTCATCGGGACCTCCTGAGAAGACGAGCAATCCCAGCCCCCGGCGACCTGCCGGGCGGGATGTCCATGCCGGTCACGCTAGGTGCGGCTCGGTGCCCGATGCTTCTCGATTCCTGACCGGTCCGGTCACGTGGCTCGTCCGGGTGCCCATGAACAGCGCCCCTCGGCCCCCTGCCGTTACAGCTCTTTTGTCGGCGTCGCCGACGTGCTCTTATACCGGGAAGACGACGTCATTGACCTGATCAATGGCAACCCCGCGTCGATTCCGCACCGCCTCCATCCTCCGAAAGGTGCACCGATGCACAGGAGACCGATCTTCCGACTGGCAGTCCTCACCGCCTCCGCCGCGACGTTCCTGGCGTCCGGTGGCGCCTACGGCGCGGTGGCGGCGGCACCCGTGACCGTCTCCCCGGGCGTCGCGGCGTGTGAGCCGGGTGCCGACGAGCACAGCGTGGCCCGGGTCGCCGAGGGCGCCACCGCCCAGGAGCCGGAGCTGTACTCCAAGAACGAGGCGAACGCCTACGGCGTGATCAAGGATTCGCCGCGCCTGGCCAACGGCAGCGTCACCGTGCCGACGGTCTTCCACATGATCTCCGACCACCCGCTCACCGCGGCCGAGACGACCAGGTGGAACACCCTGATCGCCGACCAGATGGAGGTGCTCAACGACTCGTTCGCGGGCCGCACCGCGGCGAACGCCTCCGACACGCCGTTCCGGTTCGACCTGGTCGACACCACGTGGACGGTGAACAGCGACTGGTACACCGTCGTGCCCGGCAAGAACGAGCGCGACATGAAGAAGGCGCTGTACACCGGCGACTCCCGCACCCTGAACGTGTACGCGGCGAACATCGGCGGCGGGCTCCTCGGCTGGGCGTACTTCCCGAAGGGCTACAACAATGGCCGGGACTTCATCGACGGCGTGGTGATCCTCGACGAGTCGATGCCGGGCGGCACGGCGGGCAAGTACGCCCTCGGTGACACGCTGACGCACGAGGTCGGGCACTGGCTGATGCTGGAGCACACCTTCGCGCACGGCTGCTCCGCCTCCGGCGACTTCGTGGAGGACACTCCGCGCGAGGCGCACCCGCAGTTCAACTGCCCGGTGGGCGCGGACACCTGCACCGCACCCGGGCTGGACCCGATCCACAACTTCATGGACTACACGCAGGATTCCTGCATGAACATGTTCACCGCGGGACAGGCGGACCGGATGAGCGACGCCTGGGTGGCGTTCCGCGCCGGCGGCGCCGGGTAACGCGATCTTTGCCGGGGGTTGACGGGTCGCGCATTGAGCGGCCCGTCAACCCTTTCTGACTCGCTTGATCCACTCCATGTCGCCGATATGGCGGTAACCGGGCGACGGGGATACCGCCACATCGCGACCCGAGCCTTCATCGTCGGGGACGCCAGCCGGGAACGAGGTTCCGGGCGCGGCGCGCGCAGGGCGCGGTGTGGTCGACCGGCAGGGCACACCGCGCGCCGCCGGGCAGCGGCCGGTCGCAGAAGACCCAGTGGCGTACGCCCTGCTGCTCCTCGGCCGAGACGGTGACCCCACCCGGCTCGACCCGGAACCAGCGTGGGCCGTCGGACCAGGCCAGTTGAGCATGGCGTCGATGGTACCGTGTTTGGTACTATTGACGACGTGCCGTCCATAGACAAGCTCGTTGCGGCGATGCGGAAGAACCAGCAGAGCATCGCCTACAACGATCTCTACCGGGTGTGCGAGCACTACTTCGGGAAGCCGCGGCAAGCCGGCACCTCTCATGCGGTGTTCAAGATGCCCTGGGCGGGCGACCCGCGCGTCAACATCCAGAACGACAAAGGCAAGGCGAAGGCGTACCAGGTCCGGCAGGTGCTCAAGGCGATCGACAAGAAGGAGGCCATGTGATGCAGACCGATCCTTACCCCGACGTGTCCCACTACACCTATCGCGTTACCTGGTCGGCCCAGGACAAGGAGTTCCTCGCCACCTGCGCCGAGTTTCCGTCTCTCTCGTGGCTGGCGTCCTCGCAAATCGAGGCTCTGCAAGGGCTCCAGGACCTGCTGCGCGAGGTGATCGCGGACATGGAGGAGCAGGGCGAGCAGGTACCGCAGCCGTTCGCTGAGCGCAGCTACTCGGGCAAGTTCAACCTGCGCATCGGTGAAAGCCTGCACCGCGAGCTCGCCATCCAAGCCGCCGAGGATGGCTTGAGCCTCAACCAGTACATCCTGCGGAAGCTCAAGGCTGCCTGACCAAACGCGGGCCAGTCCACGCCGGCGCGGGCGGGTCGGTTGACGGTCGGAGGCAACGCGAAATCGGGTACCTGAAAGCTTGCTGTACCTCGATATCCTCTGGCCCCTCGATGGCGATGCGCGCCATCGCCTACGGGGGGAGGTGCATCGATCGTGCGCGCACGAAGATTGCTGGCCGCATCACTCGGGATCATGCTTGGTGCGGGCCTGGTCAGCGTCACCGCCATGCCGGCACAGGCTTACGAGCACTGGGATGTGAGCAAGTCCGGCTGGGCCTACACGGACTCTCACCTGCCGAACCAGTCGTTCTTCAACCCCTCTGGAGACGCGCCGATCGGCGCGTGGGCAGATGCGGACGGCAACAAGCATAAGTCCCGGTCCTACTTCACCTTCGACATCTCGCGCTTCCGTGGAGCCGTCATCCACAAGGCGGACCTGGTCATCGCGGAGCGATCGGCGGCTGACTGCGCGTCGGCCCAGCCGGTCGAGCTCTGGCGCACCGATCCGATCACGGCGACCACGAGCTGGGAGTCAACGCCGCGCCACCGTGAGCTGCTCGGCACCGTCCAAGCCGGCGGCGCGGCCACCTGCCCTGGCTATCTGGCGTGGGACATCATGCCCGCGTTGCAGAAGCTGGCGAACCAGGACGAGCGGATCCTCACCGTCGAGATCCGCGTGCCGCACGGCTACGAAGGCAAGCTCTCCCACGGCCGCAAGCTCCGCCCGTTCCCGGCGATCCGCAGTGTGGCCAACCACGCGCCGACGGTGGCCCAGATCGGGCTCGATTATCCGGCGTGGTCCTGCGGCACCAAGGAAAACCCGCAGCCCGTGGGGGCGCGCTACTACAGCCTGATGGTCCGGGGGGCGGACGCCGACCTCCACGATCACAACTTCAACGGGCAGTTCGCCGCCTGGCCGGTCGGCCAGGAGGACCAGCGTTCCGAGCAGTTCGGATCGAGTTACGGGGGCGCCCTCTCCAAGGTCGGCTGGGACATGTCGCAGTACCCGCACGGGACCGTGGTGGCCTGGACCGCCCGTGCCTACGACGGTCACGACTACTCGGCGTGGGCCGAGCCGTGCTACGTGAAGGTGGACGGGGAGCGGCCGGCCGCACCCGTGGTCACCTCGGCGAAGTACCCGAATGACGGCGAGCCGCATGGTGGTGCGGGAGTTCCGGGCACGTTCACGTTCAAGGCGAGCGGATCGCCGGACGTGGTCGGCTACTACTGGGGCCGCTACGGCGAGACGCACCACTACATCGCCGCGCCGGAGCCGGGCGCGGACGTCACCCTCGAATACACGCCCACCTCGTTCGTCGAGTACCTCAGCGTGCGCAGCGTGGACAGCGCCTCGAACTCCTCCGAGGTGACCGAGTACCGCTTCTTCGTGCGATCTACGGCACCGGGAGTGCGGGTGACAGTGGGTGGTGTCGGCCTGCCGAGCCAACTGGCGATCTCGAACAGTGTCGAGGGGGTCACCGAGTTCGGCTACAAGGTCGGTGACGGCGACGAGGTCCGAGTTCCGGCGGACGCCGATGGCACGACCGACGTGCCGGTGGTGTTCACGCAGACTGGTGCGATCAAGGTCCAGGTGCGCAGCTACGTCGGAAACGAGCTCGTCGGCGCGTACACCGAGGACGTGTGGGTTCGCGACACCCCGTTCGTGGAGTCGAACGACTTCGCCTTCCCGGACCACGACGGCGTGGTCGATCGTCCCGGCAGCTTCACCTTCCGACCCGGCCGCACCGGGGTGGTGGCGTACGAGTACGCGTTCCTCTACGACGAGATGCAACGCATTGACGCGGCAGCGGACGGTACTGCGGTGCTGCGCTGGACGCCGACGGAGCCGAACTGGTACGTGCTGAACGTGCGGAGCATCAGCGCCGACGGCACGATCTCCGAGGTCCAGCAGTACGAGTTCAACGTTGTCGACATCAAGCCGACCGTCTACTCCAGCACGTACTACGAGTACGGCGCGTGGGGCGGCGTGGGCATCCCCGGCGAGTTCACCTTCGACACCGCGATGCCGGACGTGGACGCCTTCCTCTACCGGCTCAACGACGGGCCCGAGCAGATCGTCGACCCGGAGTACAGCTGGGCTTACGTGACGCTGACGCCTGACCGCTCCGGCAGCAACACGCTCACGGTGCGCACGCGTTTCCTGGACGGGTCCTTCTCATCGACGCGGACCTACACGTTCGAGGTCAGCGACGCACCGGTGGTGACGTCCAGCGATTACCCCGAAAACAACGCCGCCGGTCAGCCCGGCCAGCCGGGGAGGTTCACCTTCAACCCGGGCCGCCCCGAAGTGGTGGAGTACCGCTACGTGCTGGAGTACAGCGGCGAAGAGCAGGTGGTAGCCGCTGGAACGGACGGTAAGGCCACGATCGAGATCACGCCGACGCATCCCGGGTACACCCTGTTGACGGTCACCAGCCGGGCGGCCGATGGCACGGTCAGCGCGGAGCGGCGGTACTACTTCCGCGTACGTGACCCGCGCGTGAACGTCAGTAGCGCGTACGACGAGTACACCCCCCGCGGCGGGATCGGCGCGGTCGGCAGGTTCGGGGTCTACACCGAGATCAGCGAGGTGACTACCTTCGAGTACCAGCTCAACGGCGGCGCCTGGCAGAGCGTGCCGAAGACACCCAACGCGTCGGTGACCGACATCTCGGTGACCATGGATCGCAACGGCGCGAACGTCTTCTCGGTGCGGGGCCGAACCGCGGCCGGCGAGTACACGCCGCAGACGGACTACCCGTTCCTGGTCGGCACGGCGCCGCTGGTGTCGTCGAGTACCTACCCGGCCGGCCAGTGGGCCGGTGGTGTGGGCGTGCCGGGTGGCTTCACCTTCACCCAGGGCAGTCCGGGCGTGGTGGAGTTCGAGTACACGGTCAACGGCGGGCAGCCGGTGCTGGTGCCGGCGAATGCCGACGGGGTCGCCACCGCGAGCTACACGCCGACCTCGACGAGCTCGCACACCATGAGGGTGCGCGGACGTACGGCCGACGGGGTCTGGACCGACACGACGAACTACTACTTCCTGGTCGACTTCTCCTGACCAGGCGTTGACGCGGTGGGCCGTCCTCGGATGGGGCGGCCCACCGCGTCGAGTGGCGTCAGCCCTCGGCATGGGCACCCTGGCAGTCAGCCTCAGTCCACGCTTGGCAGCTTGGGGCCGAGGACGTCGTCGGCGTCGACGATCGTGTACGCGTACCCCTGCTCGGCCAGGAACCTCTGCCGGTGCGCCGCGTACTCGGTGTCGATGGTGTCCCGGGAGACCACCGTGTAGAAGTGCGCCTGCCGGCCGTCGGCCTTGGGCCGCAGCACCCGCCCCAGCCGCTGCGCCTCCTCCTGCCGCGACCCGAACGTCCCCGACACCTGGATCGCCACCGCCGCCTCGGGCAGGTCGATGGAGAAGTTGCCGACCTTGGAGATGACCAGCGTGCGCAGCTCGCCGGAGCGGAACGCGTCGAAGAGCCGCTCCCGCTCCTTGTTGGTGGTCGAGCCCTGCACGATCGGGGCGTCGAGGTACTCGCCGAGCTGGTGCAGCTGGTCGATGTACGCGCCGATCACCAGCGTCTGCTCGCCCGGGTGCCGGTCGACCAGCGCCTTGACCACGGGCAGCTTGGTGCGGGCGGTCGCCGCCATCCGGTAGCGCTCCTCGGCCTCCGCCGTCGCGTACGCCATCCGCTCCGCGTCGGTCAGCGTCACGCGTACCTCAATGCACTCGGCCGGGGCGATCCAGCCCTGCGACTCGATGTCCTTCCACGGCGCGTCGTACCGCTTCGGGCCGATCAGGCTGAACACGTCGCCCTCCCGGCCGTCCTCGCGGACCAGCGTCGCTGTCAGGCCGAGCCGGCGGCGGGCCTGGAGGTCCGCGGTGAACCGGAAGATCGGCGCGGGCAGCAGGTGCACCTCGTCGTAGATGACCAGGCCCCAGTCGCGGGCGCCGAACAGGTCCAGGTGGGTGAAGGCGCCGCCGCGCCGCGAGGTGAGCACCTGGTACGTGGCGATGGTGACCGGGCGGATCTCCTTGCGCTCACCCGAGTACTCGCCGATCTCCTCCTCGGTCAGCGAGGTGCGGGCGATCAGCTCACGCTTCCACTGCCGTCCGGCCACCGTGTTGGTGACCAGGATCAGCGTGGTCGCCTTCGCCTCGGCCATCGCCGCCGCGCCGACCAGCGTCTTGCCGGCGCCGCAGGGGAGCACCACCACGCCCGAGCCGCCGGCCCAGAACGCCTCGACCGCCTCCCGCTGGTACGACCGCAGCGTCCACGGCTTGCGGCCCTCCTTGCCGGCCTCGGCCAGCTCGATCGGGTGCGCCTCGCCGTCGACGTAGCCGGCCAGGTCCTCCGCCGGCCAGCCGAGCTTGAGCAGCGCCTGCTTGAGCCGGCCCCGCTCGGACGGGTGCACCTGGATGGTGTCGTCGTCGATCTTGTTGCCGAGCATCCCGGCGAGCTTCTTGCTCTTGGCCACCTCGACCAGCACCAGCCGGTCCAGCGCCCGCAGCACCAGGCCGTGCGCCGGGTCGTTGGCGAGCTGGAGCCGGCCGTACCGGTCCATCGTCTCGGCCACGTCGACCAGCAGCGCGTGCGGCACCGGGTAGCGGGAGTACTTGATCAGCGCGTCGACCACGCTCTCGGCGTCGTGGCCGGCGGCTCGGGCGTTCCACAGCCCGAGCGGGGTGAGCCGGTAGGTGTGCACGTGCTCCGGGGAGCGCTCCAGCTCGGCGAAGGGCGCGATGGCCATCCGGCAGGCCTGCGCGTCCGGGTGGTCGATCTCCAGCAGCAGGGTCTTGTCCGACTGCACGATCAGTGGTCCACCGCTCACGCCAGCGTCCTCTCTCCGGCCGATCGTCGGCCGCCATGGGAGACGTGCATACCCGCCCCAGGCCGACCATCCAGTGTTGCACGCACCCGGATGACTGAAGAAAAATGCCCACCGCACGCAACCGTCGCGGCACTCGCGAACGTCTATCAAGGGGACGGCTGTCCAGGGGAGGGCTCATGAAGCGTGTCCGGTTCACCACCCGGTTGGTCGCCCTGGCAGTGGTCACGCTGGTCGGCGTCGGTGCGTGTGCGTTCGATCCGCAGGCTGGCAGGGGCGGGGGCGGGGAGCCCGTGCCGGCCGGTGCGGCGGAACAGGTAACGGGGGCGAGCGGTGCGCCCGGGCCGGACCAGCGTGTCCGGCCCACCACGGCGCCGCCGAAGCCGACCGCGAAACCGACCCCTACGGCGAAACCCACCCGGAGCACCCCGCCGAAGCCCACCGCCACCCGGTCGCCGTCCTTCACCGGCTGCCCGCAGGGCGAGCACCAGCGCGCGGTGGAGACCTACCTCGCCCGGCTGGGCGGTTTCGGCACCCTGACCGTGGACGGCCGGCAGTCCGCCGCCGACTGCGCCGCCATCAAGAAGTTCCAGAAGCGGTACGACATCCGCCCGGCGGAGGGCCGCGCCGGGCCGACGACGTACGACGTGGCGAAGCGGCTGGCGACCACGGACACCGCCCGGTGCAAGGCCGGCTCGGGCACCACCTTCTGCATCGACCTGACCCGGCAGACCACCTGGGTGATGCGCAACGGCAAGGTGATCGTCAAGCCCACGGTGACCCGGACGGGCATGCCCGGCTACCGCACCCCGGCCGGCACCTTCACGATCAACTACCGCAACATCAAGGAGTGGTCCAACCCGTACGAGGTCTGGCTGCCCTACTGGCAGCACTTCACCCAGGGGATGGGCTTCCACGAGACCACCACCTACCTGCACAACAAGTCGATCGGCTCGCACGGCTGCGTCAACCTGCTGCACGCCGACGCGGTCCGGTACTGGGAACTCGGCAAGGTCGGCAGCCGGGTGGTGCTGGTCGGCCGCCGCCCCGGCACCTGAGCCACCCGGCCCCCTGAGGTCGTCGGGGTCGCACAACCCGTCCGATCGGGGATTTATCCCCTGTCACTCCGGCCACCCTGGTGCCACGCTGGGACGGCAGGGCCGGACCTGACGGGGAGGGGCGGAGGATGACCGTCGACCGTGAAGCGATCCCCCAGCACGACGACGCGCCGGCCGACGAGGTCTCCACGGCCACCGTGGTCGCGTACGTGGTCGCCGCGGTGATCCTCGTCGGGTGGTTCCTCTTCGGCTGGCTGGTGCTCCGGCAGGGCTTCGTCGACTCGGTCGGCGAGTCGGCCGGCGCCGGCTTCGCGCTGCTGCTGATCGTCTCCGTGGTCGGGACGGTGCGGCGCAGCCGGCGCTGACCCCGGCTCAGTCCTCCAGCACCGCCGCGGTGATCCGGTGCAGCGCGAAGGTGTGCAGCATCTCCGTCCGCTCGTCCTCGGCGCGCAGGTAGCCGGCCCCGATCGACACCGGCCGGACCAGCCGGGACGCGGTCGCCCCGTGCGCGTCGACGTACCCGACCCAGACCAGCGCCTTGTCCCGGACCGCCTGTTGCAGCACCGCCAAGGCGTCGCTGTGACTCGGCACCGCCACCGGACCGGTCGGCGCGGCGCCCCGCACCACGGCCGGCGCGCGCCGAGCCGCCCGGGCCGCCGCGTCGCCGCGCCGGATCTGCTCCACCACCCCGAGCAGGCGGGGCATGGACAGCTTCGGGGTGGCCAGCGGGTCCAGCGTCCGGGTGGCCACCGACACCCGGGCCGGTGCCCGGCGGGTCTTGGGCCGGGACAGCACGGCCGCCCCGCTGGCGTCCTCCGGCACCGGGGCGTAGCCGGCGTCGCGGAGCGCGATCAGCATCCGGCCCACCTGGTACGGGGTGGCGAGCACGGTCGGCGCGAGCCGGCGCAGCGCCAGCGCCTCCAGCCGCCGGTCGGCGAGCACCTCGGCGAGCAGCGCCTCGTCGTCGCTGCGCACGTACCCGCCGGCCGAGCCGACCCGCAACCCGCCGTGCTTGCGGGCCACGTCGTCGATGAGGTACGTCAGCCCCTGCGGCACCGGGGTGCGGGACCGCCGCCGGAACAGCCCGTGCAGGTCGTCGGCGGAGTAGCCGGCGTCCAGGGCGCGGCGCACGCTCGCCGTGGTGACCCGGTGCACGCTGGCGCCCCCGGCCGACTCGAGCTCCGCCACCACCTCCAGTTCGGCGGCGAGCGCCGGGTCCGGCGGGCCGGGCACCACCACGGAGAGGTCGGCCTGCACCAGGAAATGGTCGACCGGGGCGGGGAGCAGGGCGTCCAGCGCCCGTACGGCGGTGGACGGCTCGCCCTCCTCGGCGTCCAGGCGGAGCCCGAGCGGGTCGTCCGCGCCGCGCTCGTCGCCCGCCGTGACGTCGGACAGCAGCAGCCGCCCGTACGAGGTGAGCGCGCCGAGGCCGGTGACGCCGAGCGTGGCGGCCTCGGCCAGCACCTCGCGGTGCGCGGCCTCCCGGCCCCGGCTGCGCCGCGGCGCCCGCCAGTCCAGCAGCTCCAGCACCTCCTCGGGGGTCGGCGCGGTGGCCGGCTCCAGGTCGGCGAGGACGCCGAGCACCGCCCGCCGGGCGGCCGGTGCGCCGACCCGCTCCGCCTCGGCGGAGAGCACCGTGATCGGGCGGTCCCGGTCGTCGCGCTGGCCGACCAGCCCGGCCTGCCGGGTCATGGTCAGCCAGGCCCGGGCCAGCTGCTCCCAGCGCTGGGCCAGCGAACTCGCCCGCCACACCTCGTAGCCTGCCGTCGGCAGCACCTGCTGGTCGGCGCCGTAGCGGGCGGTGGTGGCGCCGGGCAGCTCGACTTCGCCGATCAGACCGGCCGCGTACGCCATTTCGAGCAGCAGTGCCGCCGTCGACTCGTCCACCCCGCCGGTACGGGCCAGCCGCTTCAGCTCGCGGACGCCCAGCCCGCCGGAGCGGAGCACCGGCACCGGCTCGGCGGCGAGCTGCTCCAGCAGCGCCTCGGCGAGGCGTACCACCTCCATGGCCTGGCCGGCTCCGGCGGAGTCGGCGGCCTTCGGTTCGCGGGGCGCGGCGGCCACCGGCGGCGGGCTGGTGCGCAGCGGGCCGAGCGGGCCGCTGTCCCGCCGCAGCAGCAGGCCGATCTCCCGGGGCAGCTCGACCGTGCCGGGGATGCCGCCCGCCCCGCCGGAGACCCGGACCAGCAGCCGGTGGTCGACCAGCCAGCGCACCGGCGAGCCGGTCGGGGCCCCGCCGTTGGTCGGGTCCGGCGGCAGCGCGTCCTCCGCGCCGACCGGCGGCGCCTGGAGCGCGCCGGGCGGCACGCTGCCCACCGGCGGGCCGGCGGCCAGCCGGTCCAGGATCGCCCGGGCCGAGGGCGGCGCGGCCAGCAGCGTGCGCCGCAGCTTCGCCGGGTCCGCGCAGAGCGCCGCCGTCCGCGGGTCCAGGTCCGCCGCCGGCCGGCCGAGCCCCGCCGGGTACGGCGAGAGCTCGTCGATGCCGCCGACGATCTGGAGGCCGCTCTCCGGGCCGTACAGCAGGAAGAGCGCGCGCAGCCGGTTGACCGCGGCCCGGACGGCGGTCGGTGCGGGCGGGTGCGGCCCGGCGGTCGCCATGGCGAGCACCGCCTCGGTGGAGGTGGTGCCGTCGGCCGGGTCCCTGGTCAGCCGGGCGGCGTCCAGGATCTGCAGGGTGAACTGGTCCAGCCCGTCGAGGGCGCGGGCCACCGAGACCCGCGACTGGGCCCGGATGGCGAGCGCGGAGACGTCGGCCGGCACGGGTACGACGAGGTCCGGCCGCAGCTGGAGCAGGGCGGCGAGCGACTCGTCGGGCAGCGACCGGAGGTGGTCGGCGAGTGAGGTGGTCATCGTCGTTCCACGCTAGCCCGGCGGGGGGCCGTCGCGCCCCTCGGACGTCCGGCTCGGCCGGGTTGACCGGGTAGGTTCTCGGCATGCCCGCACCAACGGTCGGTTTCGACCTCGACATGACCCTGGTCGACTCGCGCCCCGGCATCGCCGCCGCCTATCGCGCGCTGACCGCCCGCACTGGCGTGCCGGTGGACGCCGAGGCGGCGGTGTCCCGGCTCGGCCCGCCGCTGCGCACCGAGATCGCCCGCTGGTTCCCGCCCGAGCAGGTCGACGCGGCCGTCCACACCTACCGCGAGCTCTACCCGGCGTACGCGATCACGCCCACCGTCCCGCTGCCCGGCGCGCTCGCCGCGGTCGAGGCGGTACGCGGACTCGGCGGTCGGGTCCTGGTGGTCACCTCGAAGCTGGGCCGGCTGGCCCGGCTGCACCTCGACCACCTGGGGATCGCGGTGGACGAGGTTGCCGGCGACCTGTTCGCCGAGGAGAAGGCGACCGCTTTGCGGGCGCACGGGGCGACCCACTACGTCGGCGACCACGTGGCCGACATGGTGGCCGCGCGGGCCGCGGAGGTGCCCGGGATCGGCGTCGCCACCGGCCCGTGCTCGCCCGACGAGCTGCGCGCGGCCGGCGCCGAACTGGTGCTCGATGATCTCACCGGATTCCCGGCGGCGCTCGACGGCATGATCCGGCTAGCCTTGGAGCAGTAGACGGTTCAAGCGAAGCAGGGGATCTCAGGTGCCTACGGGTCGAGTGAAGTGGTACGACGCGGCCAAGGGATACGGATTCGTCACCAGTGACGAGGGTGGCGACGTGTTCCTGCCGAAGGGCGCGCTACCGGCGGGCGTCACCGACCTCAAGGGTGGTCAGCGGGTCGACTTCAGCGTGGTGGACAGCCGCCGGGGCGCCCAGGCGATGGGGGTCAAGCTGCTGGAGGCCCCGCCCTCGGTGGCCGAGCTGCGCCGCCGGCCGGCGGAGGAGCTGCACGGCCTGGTCGAAGACATGATCAAGGTGCTGGAGGCGAAGGTCCAGCCGGACCTGCGCCGGGGCCGCTTCCCGGACCGCAAGACCTCGCAGAAGATCGCTCAGCTGGTCCACGCGGTCGCCCGCGAGCTGGAGGTCTGAGGCACCAGCCCGGCGTCGGCGGCCCGGCCCAGCAGCGCCTCGACGGCGGCGAACCCGGCGTCCCCCAGGTCGGCGGTGAACTCGTTGACGTAGAGGCCGATGTGCCGGTCCACCACGTCGGGCTCCATCTCCTGCGCGTGCGCCAGCACGTAGTCGCGGCTGGCCGCCGGGTCGGCCCAGGCGCGGCGTACCGAGTCGCGGATCCACCCGGCGGCAGCCTCCGGGTCGACGGCGCCCCGCCGGGCCAGGATCGCGCCGAGCGGGATCGGGAGGCCGGTGTCGGCCTCCCACCACTCGCCCAGGTCGACCAGGGCGGTCAGGCCGTGCCGCGGGTAGGTGAACCGGGCCTCGTGGATGACCAGGCCCGCGTCGTACCGGCCGGCGGCGACGCCCGGCATGATCTCGTGGAACGGCACCACCTCGACCCGGGCCGGCGGCCGGCCGGCCGACCAGAGCCGGAAGAGCAGGTACGCGGTGGTCCGGTCACCCGGCACCGCCACGGTAGCGCCGGTGAGGTCGGTGCGGTCCGGGCCGCCGGCCCGGTCGCCCCGGGTGAGCACCAGCGGCCCGCAGCCCCGCCCGAGCGCGCCGCCGCACGGCAGCAGGTGGTAGTCGTCGAGCAGCCAGGGCAGCGCCGCGTAGCTCACCTTGACCAGGTCGAACGCCCCGCGTTCGGCGGCGGTGTTGGTGACGTCCACGTCCGCGTAGGTCACCTCGACCGGCGGGGCGCCGGGCACCTGACCGTGCACCAGGGCGTGGAAGACGAACGTGTCATTGGGGCAGGGCGAGATCGCCAGCGAGAGCGCCACGCCCCCACCGTAGCCCCGCCCGCGCCGCCCCGGCCCCACCCGGTCCCCGCCACTGTGACGCGCCCCCTGCTGCGTCGCGCCGTGCGGTAGCGCGGTGTCGGGTGCCGCGGTGTGGGGTGCCGCGGTGTGCGGTCGCGTGGTGCGAAGCCAGCCGTCGAGGTGGCCCGCGTCGCAACGGTGACGTAGAGGGCAGTTGCCGGTGTCATTTCGGCCCCTGTCGAGCTGTCCTCATAGATGGGGCACGGTCTGGCGACCACTCTCCCCCTTGCGTCTGTCGCCCGAGCGGGTTCGGGTTCTCTGGTGGGTTCGGGTCTTCTGGCGGGTTCCGGTCTTGGCGGGTCCTGGTCCTTTGGCCGGTCCGGGTCCTCTGGCGGGTCGCGGTCCTCTGGATGGGGCAGCTCGACAGTGTCCCGACCACGACCCGTCCGGTACCGGCGAGGCGGTTTTCCACAAGGTTTTCCACAGTCGGCGGGTGGCTGTTGAAGTCCGCTTTCCAGACCGGAACCATCGAGGGGTGACGAAACGGTCCGGGGCGATCGACGTGGGCGCCGCGCTGAGCGCGCTGCGGCGACGGGCGGATCTGAGCCAGCGGGAACTGGCCCGGCGCTCCGGCGTGCCCAAGAGCACGGTGGCGCGCATCGAGTCGGATCCGGGGGCGGATCCGCGGCTTCGGACGGTCGAGCGGTTGGTCCGAGCCGCCGGCGGGGAGCTGGTGGTGGGTGCCCGGAATGTCGCCGGTGTCTGGGACCAGCCGGAGGCTCTGGTCGGCGGGGTGCCGCACGACGAGTGCCGGGACGAGGCGGGTCGCCGGTATCCGGCGCACCTGGACGTGCGCGAGGTCCGGACGCTGAAGGACTGGCCGGCCGCGTGGTGGCGGCACTGGTACGTGCCGCCGGAGCGGTGGCCGGTGCGGGTGCCCGAGAGAACGTACGACCTCGACCGGCGGCGTCGCGACGAGCGGCGCCTGCGGGAGCAAGCCCGCGACGTCGTCGGGTTCCGCCGGGTGACCGAGGAGGTGCCGGCCGGCTGCTGGCGGCTCGTCGCCGAACTGCCCGGTGGTGATCTGGTCGGCGAGTTGCGGGCCCACGAACGGAGCGAGGACCTGCGGCTCGGTGACGACCTGGGAGACGAGCGGGTGATGGTGCTGGACGGTGTCGTGGTCGCGCCGCAGCTGCGGTACCTGGGCATCGGCCGCCGGCTCGTCGTGATGCTCGGCGAGGAGATGGGGCGGGCCGGTATCCGGACGGCACGCACGGTGGCTGAGTGGTGCGGCGTCGACTTCCTGCTGGCCTGCGGCTACCAGCTGGAGGCTTCCCGGCCGTCGGCGTTGCGATTCGACCTGCCTCGCGGCCGCTGACCGGCGGCTGCGGCCGAGCTCAGACCAGGGCCGCGGCGGCGGTGGTGAGCGCGGCCAGGGCGTCGCGCATCCGCCAGGCGTCGCGGTCGCGGGGGCCGATCGGGTTCGAGACGGTACGCAGCTCGACGAAGGGCAGGCCGGCGTGGGCGGCGGCGACCGCCACCCCGTACCCCTCCATGGCCTCGGCTACCGCGTCCGGGTGCCGGCGGAGCAGTTCCTCGGTGCTCACGGCGGTGCCGGTCACCGTGCTGACCGTCAGCACCGCGCCCACCGTGGCCGTGGGCAGGGCCGACCGGAGGGTGGCCAGCAGGCCCGGGTCGGCGGCGACCGCGATGCCGCCACCGAGCAGCTCCGGCGGCATGCCGAGCTCGTCGATCGGAATGAACCCGGTCGGTGACTCGGCGCCCAGGTCGGCGGCGACGGCGCGGCTGCCCAGCACGGTGCCACCGACCGCTACCCGGCCGGTGAAGCCCCCGGCCACCCCGGCGCTGACCACGCCCTGGTACGGCCGCCCGGCGGCCTCGGCGAGCGCCAGCAGCCGGGCGGTGGCCGCGCCGGCGACGGCCGGGCCCACGCCCACCGGCACCACGGCCACGTCGGGCTCCGGCAGACCGGCCCGGACCGCCTCCGCCTCGGCCGGCACCGCGGTCACCACCAGCAGACCGGTCACGACACCGGCCCCCGTGGTTCCCGCCGGGTCTCGTCGTCGGTCCCGCCCGGCCCGCCCACCGCCGACGACGGGCGGTAGATGTGGTAGCCGGGCGGGGCCAGCCCGGGGTCGTCCAGGAAGCCGCCCTGGGTGGGGGCCGGCGAGGTGGGAGCGGCGTCCGCCGGGCGGCCGGCCCGGTCCCGGTCGTCGGCGTCGGACTCGTCCTCGGTCAGCTCGTCCGCGGTGAGCGGCCGGCCGTGCAGCCGCTCGGCGCGCAGCCGCCCGGCCACCACGACGCCCCGGGCGGCGGCCAGCGCGCCCACCCCGGCCGCGACCGCGATCCCGACCCGGCCCTCGAACGGCACCAGCCCCAGGCCGCCGCCGGCGACGAAGGCGAGCATCAGCACCGTCTCCGAGTGCGCGAACGAGCTGGCCCGCAGCCGCTCCGGGATGCGCTCCTGGATCGAGGCGTCCACGGCCAGCTTGGCGATGCCGCTGATCAGGGCGGCGACCAGGCAGAGCAGGGCCACCATCGGCAGCGAGAACTTGAGCGCGGCGAGGACCGCCACCCCGGCCACGATGATCATGCCGCTGGACTGGATGGCGGTGGGGCGGTGGATGTGCAGCCGGGTGCCGACCGCGGTGGCCAGGAAGGTGCCCACCGCCAGCGCCCCGCCGATCAGCCCCAGCGCGCCCTCGGCGCCCAGGTCGCGGCCGAACACCACGGTGGTCAGGTCGCCGGCCTTGATGGCGAAGGCGAGGAAGAGCAGCAGGAAGCCGTAGATCGCGCGCAGCCCCGCGGATCCGATCAGGGTGGCGATCACCAGCCGGCCGGCGGGCCGGCCCCGGCCCAGCGGGCGGTCCCCGTTGCGGCCGTACAGCGCCCGTAGCGGGCGGGGCACCCGCTCCGGCGGTTCCGAGTCTGCCTTCGGCGGCAGCCGCAGGGAGATCACCATGCCGACCAGGAAGATCACCGAGGCGACCCGGAGCGGCCACTGCGGCCCGAACCAGAAGGCGGCCAGCCCGATCGGGGCGACCAGCGCCCCGGCGACCGTGCCGTAGACGCTGGCCCGGGCACCCACCTGGGAGAGGCCGAGCCCCTCCGGCAGCAGTCGCGGCACGGCCGCCGAGCGGGCCACCCCGTACGCGCGGGAGAGCGCCAGCACCCCGAAGGCCGCCGGGTAGAGCCCGAAGCCGTGGATGTAGTCGGAGATCAGCCAGGCCAGGAACGCCCGGCCGAGCATGGTGGCGGCCAGCGCGTACCGGCGGCCGTGCCGGAAGTGGTCGAGCAGCGGCCCGACCACCGGGGCGAGCATGGCGAACGGCACCATGGTCACCAGCAGGTAGAGCGCCACCTTGCTGCGCGCCTCGCCGAGCGGGACGTTGAAGAAGATCGTCCCGGCCAGGCCGATGGCGATCAGCGTGTCCCCGGCGCAGGAGATCGCGTGCAGGTCGAAGAGCCGGACCATGCCGACCTCGCCGCCGGCGCCCCGGGCCCGGGCCCGGCCGGCCCGCCGGGTCATCCAGCGTCCACCGCTGAACGAGCCGCGCAGCAGCAGGCGGACGGCCTTGATGCCGGTGCCGACGGTCCGCCCGAGGAGGGACCGCTCGGAGCGGGAGAACAGCGGCATGTGCACCATCCTCGCCCATCGGCCCGGCACACGCCGCACCACTGCCGAGAACGTCCTCGGGGAGTGCCTGACAGCCGGCCGTGCCCATGGGGAACAATGGTGGGGTGACCAGGCCCGCCTCCGCCCGTGCCGCCCGTCTCGACCAGGTCTGCGCCGCCGCCGTCGAGCTGGCGCGCGACGCCATCACCGAGGTGGAGCCGGCCGACGTCGGCGACCACCTCCAGGCCGTGGCCGAGGGCGACCGGCTCGTCACGCACTACTTCGAGTGCCGGCTCGACGGCTACCGGGGGTGGCGCTGGGCGGTCACCGTCACCCGGGTGCCCCGCAGCCGGCACGTGACGGTCTGCGAGACGGTGCTGCTGCCCGGCCCGGACGCGCTGCTCGCCCCCGGCTGGCTGCCCTGGCAGGAGCGGCTCAAGCCGGGCGACCTCGGCCCCGGTGACCTGCTCCCCACGCCGCCCGAAGACGAGCGGCTCCAGCCCGGCTACCTCCTCTCTGACGACCCGGCGGTCGAGGAGACCGCGTGGGAGCTCGGCCTCGGCCGTGCCCGGGTGCTGTCCCGGGAGGGGCGCACCGAGGCCGCCCAGCGCTGGTACGAGGGCGACCACGGCCCGTCCGCGCCCATCTCCACCGCCGCGCCGGCCGCGGCCCGCTGCGGGACCTGCGGTTTCTACCTGCCGCTCGCCGGCGCCCTGCGGCGGTGCTTCGGCGTCTGCGGCAACTTCTACGCCCCGGACGACGGCCGGGTGGTCAGCGCCGACCACGGCTGCGGCGCGCACTCGGAGACCCTGATCGAGGCCGCCGAGACCCCGGTCGACGAGATGCCCACGGTCTACGACGACAGCGCGGTGGAGACGGTGTCGGTCAGCCGGGCGCCCGGCTCGGTCGAGGCGGCGGAGCCGGCGGAGCCGTACGGGCACCCCTGACGGGTCCGGCGACGGCCGCCGCTCAGCGGGCGGCGGCCCGGCGGCGGCGCCGGTGCGCGTCGTGCCGCATCATCACCGCGAGACCGGGGATACCCCACAGAAAACCGGCCAGGCAGATCCAGAGCCAGTTCTGACGCCCGTGCTCGGTGAGCCAGTCGCGGAAGAAGATCAGCAGCACCAGCCCGACGACCGCCCAGACGGCCATCCCGGCGAGGGCGAACGGCACCATCGGCGGGTCGAGCGGCTCCGGCCGCGGCGGCTGCTGCTTCGGCACCCGGCCAGCGTACGCGACCGGCTTTCCCTGCCCGCCGGTGATCTGCGACGATGCGCGCGACAAACGGAAGATCACCTGCGAGGACCTGATGGCAGTAGAGCCGCCCGAGAACGGCACACCACCCGACCCCGCTCACCCGCGTAACGGTTTCGACCGGTACTTCGAGATCTCCGCCCGTGGCTCGACGATGAGCCGCGAGGTACGCGGTGGCCTGGCGACCTTCTTCACGATGGCGTACATCGTGGTCCTGAACCCGCTCATCCTCGGTGGTGCCGTCGACGGCGACGGCAAGTCCCTCCCGATTCCCGCGCTGGCCGCGGCGACCGCACTGGTCGCCGGCCTGATGACCATCCTGATGGGAGTGGTCGGCCGGTTCCCGCTGGCGCTCGCCGCCGGCCTCGGCGTCAACGCGCTGGTCGCGTACGAGATCGCCCCGGAGATGACCTGGGCGGACGCGATGGGCCTGGTGGTGATCGAGGGCGTGATCATCGCGGTGCTGGTGCTGACCGGTCTGCGGACCGCGGTGTTCCGCTCGGTGCCGACCCAGATGAAGACCGCGATCGGCGTCGGCATCGGCCTCTTCCTGACCATCATCGGCCTGGTCGACGCCGGCTTCGTCCGGCGGATCCCGGACGAGGCGAACACCACCGTGCCGGTCGGCCTGGGCATCGGCGGCAAGCTGGTCAGCTGGCCGATGCTGGTCTTCGTGCTGGGTCTGCTGCTGACCCTGGTGCTGGTGGTGCGCCGGGTCAAGGGCGCCATCCTGATCGGCATCCTGGCCTCCACCGTGCTCGCGCTGATCGTCGAGGCGGTGGGGAACATCGGCCCGTCCTTCGTCGACGGCAAGCCGAACCCGAAGGGCTGGTCGCTGAACGTCCCGGAGCTGCCGAAGACCGTGGTGGACGTGCCGGACCTGTCGCTGCTCGGCAACTTCAACGTGCTCGACTCGTGGGGTCGGGCCGGCTGGGTGGTCGTGCTGATGTTCGTCTTCACCCTGCTGATCACCGACTTCTTCGACACCATGGGCACGATGGTCGCGGTCGGCCAGGAGGGCGGCATGCTCGACGAGCGGGGGACCCCGCCGCGGGCCAAGGAGATCCTGCTGGTCGACTCGATCGCGGCGGCGGCCGGCGGCGCGGCGAGCACCTCCAGCAACACCTCGTACATCGAGAGCGCCGCCGGTGTGGCGGAGGGCGCGCGGACCGGCGTGGCCAACCTGGTCACCGGCGGGCTCTTCCTGCTGGCCATGTTCCTGGCGCCGCTGGTGGTGGTGGTGCCGTTCGAGGCGGCGTCCACCGCGCTGGTGGTGGTCGGCTTCCTGATGATGACCGCGGTCCGGACCATCGACTGGGCCGACTACGAGATCGCCATCCCGGCGTTCCTCACCATCGTGCTGATGCCGTTCACGTACTCGATCTCCAACGGCATCGGCGCCGGCCTGATCACGTACGTGGTGGTCAAGCTGGCCAAGGGTAAGGCGCGGGAGATCCACCCGTTGCTGTACGCCGTGGCCGCGCTCTTCGTGCTGTACTTCCTGCGCGGGCCGATCGAGTCCGTGCTGCTCTGAGGCTCCGCTCCGGGCCGGGTGACCAGATGGGACACCCGGCTCGGAGCAGGGCGAACTTCTCGTGAGCGTGGTCATATCAGGTGTCGTTAGCCAGGCTTATTAGTTAGGCTAACTATTGTGACGGAGCGGACGGTGACGGCGAAACGCGTGCCACCGGCGCAGCTGGCACCGCAGCTGCGTGATGCGATCACCCGGCTCAACCGACGGGTCCGCCAGGCCCGGCCGGTCGGCGACCTGACGGTCACTCAGCTCTCCGCGCTCACCAGCCTCAAGCTGGCGGGCGCGCTGACGCCGCGGGAACTGGCCGACATCGAGCGGGTGCAGCCGCCCACGATGACCAAGATCGTCGCGAAGTTGGAGGAGCGCGGCCTCGTGCAGCGCACCCCCCATCCGACCGACGGCCGGCAGGTCATCCTGGCGGCGACCGAGGGGGGACGGGCGGTGCTCGACCAGTTCGAGCGGGCCCGTAACGAGTGGCTGGCCCACCGGCTGGCCGAACTCACCGAGGCCGAACGGGACACCCTGCAGCAGGCTGCGGAGATCCTCCAGCAGATCGCCCGCGGCTGACCGCGCTCAGCGCCACCGCCGCCCGCGCCGTCCGACGTCGATGACGCGTACCACGGCGAGGAGGCGCACCAAGAGTGCAGGCGAAGCTGAGCACGATGTTCCAGTCCCTACAGGTCCGTAACTACCGGCTATTCGCGTCCGGGCAGCTGATCAAACTGATCGGCGTCTGGATGATGTTCATCGCCCAGGACTGGCTCGTCCTCGAGCTCTCCGACAACTCCGCCACCGCGCTCGGCGTGGTGACCGCACTCCAGTTCACCCCGGTGCTGCTGCTCACCCTGCTCTCCGGGCGCCTCGCCGACCGCTACGACAAGCGGATGCTGCTCTTCGTCGCCAACACGTTCTGGACCGTGCTGGCGCTCGCCATGAGCCTGCTCGTCATCACCGGCCTGGTCGAGCTCTGGCACGTCTTCGCGTTCGCCGCCCTGCTCGGTACGGCCAACGCGGTGGAGACCCCGGTCCGGCAGGCGTTCGTCTCCGAACTGGTCGGCACCTCGCTGCTGCCGAACGCGCTCTCGCTCAACGCGGCCACCTTCAACTCGGCCCGGATCGTCGGGCCGGCCGTCGCCGGCCTGGCCATCGCCGCGTTCGACGTCGGGCCGGTCTTCCTGGTCACCGCGCTCAGCTCGATCGCCCCGCTGGTCAACGTGGTCCGGATGCGCCCGGCCGAGCTGCACCGCGAGGCGCTCCTGCCCCGCGACGAGCGGGCGCAGGCGAAGGTGATCGACGGGCTGCGCTACGTCCGGCGCCGCCCCGACCTGCTGCTGCCGATGGTGATGATCTCGATCATCGCGACCTCGCTGTTCAACTTCCAGCTCACCCTCGCCGCGCTGGCCAAGACCGTCTTCAACACCGGGGCGGCCTCGTTCGGCCTGTTCAGCAGCGCGCTGGCGATCGGCGCGCTCGCCGGGGCGCTCTCCGGCACCGGACGGCGCAGCCGGCCGTCGGTCTGGCTCGTGCTGGGCGCCGCCGTCGCCTGCTCCACCTTCGGCACCCTGGTCGGGCTCGCGCCCGCGTACTGGCTGGTCGTGGCGCTGCTGCTGCCCACCGGGTTCTTCATGGTGTTCTTCGCCCAGGCCGCCAACCAGCGGATCCAGCTCGGCACCGACGCCGCCTTCCGCGGCCGGGTGATGGCGCTCTGGGTGCTGGTGTTCCTCGGCACCAACCCGGTCGGCGCACCAGTGATCGGCTGGGTCGCGGAGACCTACGGCGCCGGCGCCAGCATCTGGATCGGCGGGCTGATCTCGCTGGCCACCGCGTTGCTCGCGCTGACCTGGCAGCTGCGTCGCTCCGGCGCCCGGCTCCGGTTCCGGGTGCTGCCGATGCCCCGGTTCTACGTCACCTCCGCCGACTGCTGAGCCGGACCGGGTCCCGTGGGCGCGTGCCCACGGGGCCCGGCCGATCCGTCCCGTTCTCCGGATGGGGCGCGAATGCCGCCAAACCGGTGGCGAGCCGGCAGGATGCGGCCTAGCGTCTATGTGTGGAGCTAGGACGCGTGCTGCTGCTGGCGCTGGCGTTCCTCGCGGTGGCCAGCCTGCCGGCGGCGATCGCCCTGCTCTTCTGCGCCGACGAGATCATCGACCGGGTGGTCTGCGGCATCGCCGAGTGGCGCGAACGGCGGCGCGAGCGGCGCACCATCGCCCGGCTGGACCGGGCCATCGAGGCCGACGCGCTCACCCGCGACATCGACCTCAGCGATTTCGACCGCACCGACCGCCGTCCGCTGGAACAACTCGCCGCCGACCTGCGCCGCCTCGGCCGCCAACGGATCGGCGTGGGTGGCCGCTCGATGGTCTGGCACGGCGCGGTGCTCCAGGCCTACGACGACCGACTCCGCCGGGCCTGCCGGGCGCTGGGCATCCCGGAGCACCTCACCGAGTTGACCGGCGTCGACCTGGAGATCGAGCGGGTCCGGGTGGAGGGCCTGCTGCACGCCGCCGGGCTGACGCTGCCGGCCGCCCGGGCCGACAACCGCCAGCGCCACCGGTGAGCGGCGGTTGAGGCTCTTCGTCGCGGTCTACCCGCCACCCGAGGCGGTCGACCACCTGACCGGGCAGGTGGCCCGGTTGCGGGTCGGCGCGGCGGCCGCCGCCGGAATCAACGTCCGGCTCGCCGACCCGGCCCAGGCGCACGTCACGCTCGCCTTCCTCGGCGACGTGGAGGCCGACCGGCTGGTCGACGTGGAGAGCTCGCTGGGGCTGGCCGCCGAATGGTCCCGGGACGGACGCGCGGCGACGCCGCGACTCCGGCTGGGCGGCGGCGGCCGGTTCGGGCAGAACCGGTTCACCGTGCTCTGGGTGGACGTCCGGGGCGAGGTCGAGGCGCTGCAGGTGCTCGCCCGGCTGATCCGCTCCCGGCTGCGGAACGCCCGCCTGCCGCACGACGACAAACCGTTCCGCCCGCACCTGACCATCGCCCGCCCCGGCGACCGGGTGCCCGCGGAGGACGTCGCGGCCGACGTCGAGACGCTGCACGGCTACCAGGGCCCGGCCTGGCCGGCGGCCGAGATGGTGCTGATGCGCAGCCACCCCGGCCCCCGGCCGACCTACGACCGGCTGGCCGCCTGGCCGCTGTGACCCCGGTTCACCAGGCCCAGGCCTCGGGGCCGGGACCGCCGTTGCCGAGCGGGGGAAAGAGCTCGTCGAGGCGGTTCAGGGTCGCCTCGTCCAGCCGGACGTCGAGCGCCCCGAGGGAGCGGTCGAGCTGCTCGACGGTGCGCGGACCGATGATCGGGGCGGTCACCCCGGGCCGGGAGAGCAGCCAGCCCAGCGCCACATCGGCCGGGTCGTGGCCGAGGTCGGCGCAGAGCTTCTCGTACGCCTCGATGGTGGGCCGGTGCGCGGCCAGCGCCTCGGCCGAGCGGCCGCTGGTGCCCCGCGCCGCGCCGCCCTCGGCCATCTTGCGCAGCAGCCCGGCGAGCAGCCCGCCGTGCAGCGGCGACCACGGGATGATGCCGAGGCCGTGGTGCTCGGCGGCCGGGATCACCTCCAGCTCGACGTGCCGGGTGAGCAGGTTGTAGATGCACTGCTCGGAGACGAGGCCGAGGAAGTTGCGCCGCGCGGCCGCCGCCTGGGCGACCGAGATGTGCCAACCGGCGAAGTTGGACGATCCGACGTAGACCACCTTGCCCTGCGCGACCAGGGTCTCCATCGCCTGCCAGATCTCCTCCCACGGCGTGCTCCGCGAGATGTGGTGCATCTGGTAGAGGTCGATGGTCTCGGTCTGCAGCCGGCGCAGCGAGTCCTCGCAGGCCCGGACGATGTGCCGGGCGGAGAGGCCCCGCTCGTTGGGCCAGTCGCCCATCTTGCCGTAGACCTTGGTGGCCAGTACGACCTTCTCCCGCCGGCCGCCGCCCTGGGCGAACCAGCGCCCGATGATCTGCTCGGTGATCCCCTCGCCGGTCTGCCAGCCGTAGACGTTGGCGGTGTCGAAGAAGTTGATCCCGTGGTCGAGGGCCCGATCCATGATCGCGAAGCTGTCCGGCTCGCTGGTCTGCGGCCCGAAGTTCATGGTGCCGAGGCAGAGGCGGCTGACGGACAGGCCGGTGCGGCCGAGGTTCGTGTATTCCATGAACCCACCCTGCCACGGTGGCCCGTCGAGTGTCTCGCGGTGACTCCGGCGACGGATCGCCGCCGGAGTCAGTCGCGGGTCAGGAGGATTCGCGGGCCGCCGGGCCGCTGCCGAAGAGTACGTCGTCCCAGCTGGGCAGGCGCTTGCGCGGCTTGCCACCGGCCTCGGTGGACTCGCCGGCCGCCGCTGCGGCGCCCGTGCGGCGGGGCCGGAGCACCGCCAGGGACGGCACGGCCGGCACCTCCTTGGGCGCGTCCGAGTCGTCGTCGAAGGCCGACCCCTGGCCACCGCCGAGCAGCGCCGCGGCGCCCCCGCCGATGGCCCGCTGCCGGGGCGCATCCGGCCCGGCGTGCGCGGCCGGGGAACGCGGGTCGAGCCCGCGGCCCGAGGACGCGCCGAGCGGCCGGTCGAGCGAGGCGAGCAGGGCGTCCCGCCCGGCCCGGATCGGATCCCGGCCGGGACGGCCGTGCTCGGCCGGCGTCGGCAGGCCGTGCCCGCCCCGGCTCGGTTCACCGCGCGACGGGCCGGGCAGCGCGTGCCCGCCCCGCTCCGGCGCCGGCTCCTGGCCGAGGATCGGCGTGGGACGCTCGGCGCAGAGGTATTGTGCCATGTCGTCGTGCGGGGTGACCGCCTGCCGGGTCTTGTCGAGATCCCAGACGGCCTGCGCGGTGGCCTTGCCGGACGGCCAGGTGGCGACGATCCGCCAGGTGCCGTCGTCGCGCCGCCAGGCGTCCCAGGAGATCTTCTCGGTGTCGATGCCGTGCTGGGCCAGCCGGCCGTTGACCACCTCGGCCAGCGGGGTGGGTTTCTCCGCGCCCTTGAGCCGGGTGCGCCGGGCGTGCTGGGCGAGCATGGCGCGCTCCTGCAGCACCGGGCCGGCGTAGCGCAGCACCCGGTCGACCGGCACGCCGGCGATCCGGGCGACGTCCTCGGCGGACTCGCCGGAGCGGATCCGGGCCTGGATGTCGCGGGGGGACAGCGAGGGCGCCGGGTCGGCGGCCGCGGCCGGTGCCACCGCGAGCGGCGGCGCGCCGGGCTCGGCGTGCAGTGCGCCGGCGATACGCTCGTCGATGGGCAGGGCGAGCAGTCGCCCGACCTCGTCGGCGAGCACCAGGGCCTGGCCGTCCTCGGAGAGGGCGACGAAGCGTACTGGGCGCATTAGCGTTGCCTCCGTCCCGCTTCGCTGGCCGCACGCCACGGGTCGGCCACCCGGGCGTCTCGCACCACGGTACGCGTATCCGCCGCGAGGTGGGAGACGCCACGCCCGCATGTCGCGACTGAGCTGCGGCGATGATCACGGTGGGTGGCCGCCGTCGCCTCGGCGGTCACCCACCGTGTCGATGCCTAGAGGCACTCGACCACGTAGTCGATGGACGCGGTGAGCGCCTCGACGTCGGCCGGCTCGACGGCCGGGAAGAGCGCCACCCGCAGCTGGTTGCGGCCGAGCTTGCGGTAGGGCTCGGTGTCCACGATGCCGTTGGCGCGCAGCGCCTTGGCGATCGCGGTGGCGTCCACCCCGTCGGCGAAGTCGATGGTGGCGACCACGTTGGACCGCAGCGCCGGGTCGGTGACGTACGGCGTGGCCACCGTGGAGCGCTCGGCCCAGCCGTAGACGATGGCGGCGCTCTCCGCGGTCCGCTTGGCCGCCCAGGCCAGCCCGCCCTGGGAGTTCATCCAGTCGGTCTGCTCGGCGGCCAGGAAGATGGTGGCCAGCGCCGGGGTGTTGTACGTCTGCTCCAGCCGCGAGTTGTCGATCGCGGTGACCAGGTCCAGGAAGGCCGGGATGTAGCGGCCGGACGCCTTGATCTCGGCGGCCCGCTCCAGCGCGGCCGGCGACATCAGCGCCAGCCAGAGGCCGCCGTCCGAGCCGAAGCACTTCTGCGGGGCGAAGTAGTAGACGTCGGTCTCGCCGACGTTGACCTCCAGCCCGCCGGCGCCGGAGGTGGCGTCGACCAGCAGCAGCGAGCCGGGGTCGGCCCCGGGCACCCGGCTGATCGGCACCGCGACGCCGGTCGAGGTCTCGTTGTGCGGGGTGGCGTAGACGTCCACCCCGGCCTCCGCGACCAGGGTGGGCGCGCTGCCCGCGGCCGACTTGCGCACGGTCGGCTCGCCGAGGAACGGGGCGTCGGCGACCGACTTGGCGAACTTGGCGCCGAACTCGCCGAAGCTGGCGAACTGGGCCCGGTCCCGGATCAGGCCGAACGTCGCGACCTCCCAGAACGCCGTGGTGCCGCCGTTGCCGAGCACCACCTCGTAGCCCTCGGGGAGGGAGAAGAAGTCGGCGATGCCGCGGCGCAGCCGGGCCACCTGGTCGCGGACGGTCTTCTGCCGGTGCGAGGTGCCCAGGTAGCTGGTCGCCACGTCGGCGAGGGCGGACACGGCCGCCGGACGGACCTTGGACGGCCCGCAGCCGAACCGCCCGTCGGCGGGCTTGATCTCGTCGGGAATCCGGATGGTCGGTGCGTCAGCCACGGTCTTCAAGATCCTTCCGCATGGGCCGGGGCCCGGTGAGCTGGCGGGCGCGGACCGGCGGCGGGCGCGTGGGCGCACGGCGGCCGGGATCCGAGCCTGGTCCGGCGGCACTGCCGAGCCTTCATCCTCCCATCCCGGGCGGGCGGCCCGCCGGTTGGTCCCATCCGCGCAGCTGAGGCCTGCACCACATGCCGCCGGGATCCGGGTGCGGCTGTTGTCGCCGCAGCGACGACAGCTGCACCCGAAGTGACCCCGGCGCGGGCCGCGCGGCCGGCGGAAGACGCGCGAGGGGCCCCGTCCGTGGCGGACGGGGCCCCTCGCGGTACGCGGATCAGACGCCGTGCGGGATGGCGTCCCAGCCCTCGACCTCCTGCGGCTTGCGGGTGCCCGGGCCGACGTAGCGGGCCGACGGGCGGACCAGCCGCTGGAGCTTCTTCTGCTCCAGGATGTGCGCGCTCCAGCCGCCCATCCGGGCGCAGGTGAACATCGAGGTGAACATGTGCGCCGGCACCTCGGCGAAGTCGAGCACCACGGCCGACCAGAACTCGACGTTGGTGGCGAGCACCCGGTCCGGGCGGCGGGCCTGGAGCTCGGCCAGCGCGGCCTTCTCCAGCGCCTCGGCCACCTCGAAGCGCGGCGCGCCCAGCTCCTTGGCGGTGCGCCGGAGCACCCGGGCGCGCGGGTCCTCGGCCCGGTAGACCCGGTGGCCGAAGCCCATCAGCCGCTCGCCGCGGTCGAGCACGCCCTTGACGTAGCCCTCGGCGTCGCCGCTGCGCTCGACCGCCTCGAGCATGCTGAGCACCCGGGACGGGGCGCCGCCGTGCAGCGGGCCGGAGAGCGCGCCGATGCCGGAGGAGATGCAGGCCGCGGCGTCCGCGCCGGTGGAGGCGACGATCCGGGCGGTGAAGGTGGAGGCGTTCAGGCCGTGCTCGGCGGCCGAGATGAAGTACGCGTCGACGGCCTTGACGTGCCGCGGGTCGGGCTCACCCCGCCAGCGCTTCATGAAGCGCTCGACGATGGTGGAGGCCTTGTCGATCTCCTTCTGCGGCACCGCCGGCAGGCCCAGGCCACGGGCGGACTGGGCGACGAAGGAGAGCGCGGTGACCGAGACCCGGGCGAGGTCCTCGCGGGCCTGCTCGTCGGAGATGTCCAGCAGCTGGTTGAGCCCCCAGTACGGGGCCAGCATCGCCACGGCGGACTGCACGTCGACCCGGATGTCGCCGGAGTGCACCGGCACCGGGAACGGCTCGGCCGGCGGCAGGCCGGGGCCGAACCGCCCGTCCACCAGCAGCGCCCACACGTTGCCGAAGGAGACCTGGCCGATGAGATCCTCGATGTCCACCCCGCGATAGCGCAGGGCGCCACCCTCACGGTCGGGTTCGGCGATCTCGGTCTCGAAGGCTACGACGCCCTCCAGCCCGGGTTTGAAATCGGCCATGTCGCTCTCCTGGATCTGCTCGGTGCGCCCGCTCGGGCTCTCATCCGGCCCAGCCGGCCGAGCGCCTCAGGCGACCCCTCAGGGATGTGTTCGTGACATCTTGCCTGCTGGGTAACCGGATCCGCGACCCGCGTCGACTGTGCCGCACGCGACATCCCCCGCCCGGCACGGCCCGGACGGACGAGGAAGACTGGGTCCCGCGGGCTGGCCTGCGCCGGGTGGTGCCGGGCGGCCTCACGGGGAGGGGAGAGAACGTGACGGGCGACACAGTGCCCCCGGCCGCGATGCGTAACGAGTACGACGCCGACCTGGGCCTTTCCGAGGCTGATCTGGCCGGCGACTGGCACACCCAGTTCGACCGCTGGTTCGCCGCCGCGGTGGCCGCCGGGCTGCCCGAGCCGAACGCGATGGTGCTCGGCACGGCGGACGCCGCCGGCCGGCCGAGCGCCCGGACGGTGCTGCTCAAGGGGTACGACCCGACGGGCTTCGTCTTCTTCACCAACTACGGCTCCCGCAAGGGCGTCGAGCTGACCGACAACCCGTACGCCAGCCTGGTCTTCCCCTGGTTCGCCATGCAGCGCCAGGTGGTGGTGGCCGGCCGGGTGGAGCGGGTCGACCGGGCGGAGACCGAGGCGTACTTCGCCAGCCGGCCGCGCGGCTCGCAACTGGGCGCCTGGGCCAGCGAGCAGTCCCGGGTGATCCCGGACCGCGCCGCGCTGAACGCCGGCTACCGGGCGGCGGCGGAGCGCTTCGCCGACGTGGACCCGATCCCCGCCCCGCCGCACTGGGGCGGGCTGCGGGTGCGGCCGGAGTCGGTGGAGTTCTGGCAGGGGCGGGCCAGCCGGCTGCACGACCGGCTGCGGTTCCGGCTCACCGACACCGGCGCCTGGACCGTCGAGCGGCTGGCGCCGTGACCCAGCTCAAGGACTCCCGGCCGCGCGGGATGCGGCGCTGGGCCATCGACCTGCGCCCGTTGGCCGTGCCGGCGTACCGGCGGATGTGGCTCGGCAACGGCATCGGCATGTTCGGCATGCAGTTCACCGCCGTCGCCGTGCCGGTGGAGATGTACGCGCTGACCCGCGACTCGCTCTGGGTCGGGTTGATCGGGGTCGCGGCGTTCGTACCGCTGCTGGTCTTCGGGCTCTGGGGCGGCGCGGTGGCCGACGTCCGGGACCGGCGCAGCGTGCTGCTGGTCACCTCGGCGCTGCTCTGGGCCTCCACGCTCGGGCTGCTGGTGCAGGCGCTGCTGCGGGTCGGCAGCCCGGTGCTGCTGCTCACCCTGGTGGCGGTGCAGTCGATCGCCTTCGCGATCAGCTCGCCCACCCGCAACGCGATCCTGCCCCGGCTGGTGCCGCTGGACCTGGTGCCGGCGGCGAGCACGCTGAACTTCACCACCTACACCGCGGCCTCGGTCTTCGGGCCGCTGGCCGCCGGCCTGATCTTCGCGAAGTGGGACACCGGCCTCGGCCTGCCGATCGCGTACGCGCTCGACGCCCTGCTCTTCACCGTCGCGGTCTGGGCCACCGTGCGGCTGCCGGCGATGCCGCCGGAGCCGGATCCGGACGGTGACGGCACCCCGCGCAAGGCCGGCCTGGCCAGCATCGTGGACGGCTTCCGCTACCTGGCCACCACCCCGGTGCTGCTGCTCTCCTTCGCCATCGACCTGATCGCGATGGTGCTGGCCATGCCCCGGGCGCTCTTCCCGGAGATCGCCGAGGAGCGGTTCGGCGGCGGCGCGGCGGTGGGCTATCTCTACAGCGCGATCGCGATCGGGGCGATGCTCGGCGGTCTCACCTCCGGCTGGATCGGCCGGCTGCACCGGCAGGGGCTGGCGCTGGTGGTCGCGGTGGTCGGCTGGGGGCTGGCCGTGGCGGCGGCCGGGCTGGCCGGCCAGCTCTGGCTGATGGTGGTGCTGCTCGCGGTGGCCGGCGCGGCCGACCTGGTCAGCGCGGTGCTGCGGCAGTCGATGCTGCTGGTCTACGCGCCGGACCGGATGCGCGGCCGGCTCCAGGGCGTCAACACCGTGGTCATCGCCGGCGGCCCGCGCCTGGGCGACCTGCGGGCCGGCGCGGTGGCCGCCGGGTTCGGCGGCGGCGTCGCCTGGGTCAGCGGCGGCCTGGTCTCCGCCGCGCTGGCGGTGCTGCTCGCGGTGGCCTTCCCGGCGCTGCTGCGCTACCGGGCGGCGACCGCGTCGAGCGCCGACCGCGACTGAACGGCTAGGGTCGCCGGCATGGACAGCCCCGACCAGCGCCCGCCCTCGGGCGCGCAGTGGACCATTGCCGCCGCCGGGCACGAGGCGGTCGTCGTGGAGGTGGGCGGCGGGGTCCGGACCTACCGGCACGACGGCGTCGACTACCTCGACGGGTACGCCGAGGACGAGCTCTGCCAGGGCTGCGCCGGCCAGGTGCTGGCGCCCTGGCCGAACCGGATCCGGGACGGCAGGTACGCCTTCGGCGGGCGGTCGTTGCAGCTGACGCTGAGCGAGCCGGACCGGGGAGTGGCCATCCACGGGCTGGTCAACTGGGTGCCCTGGCAGTTGCTGGAGCAGTCCGCCGACGCGGTGACCCTCGGCTACGACCTGCCCGCGCAGCCCGGCTACCCGTGGCCGCTGCGGCTGCGCAGCCGGTGGAGCGTCGGGCCGGACGGGCTGCGGGCCGAGCACGAGGTGACCAACACCGGCGGCGAGGCCGCGCCGTTCGGCTTCGCCGTGCACCCGTACCTGCGACTGCCCGCGGTGGCGGTGGACGACCTGGCGATGCGGCTGCCGGCCCGCAGCCGGCTGCTGCTGGACTCCCGGCTGCTGCCGATCGGGGCCACCCCGGTCGCCGGCACCGAGTACGACTGGACCAGCCGCCGCCGGATCGGCGACGCCCGGCTCGACCTCACCTTCGGTGACGTGGTCCGGGACGACGACGGCGGCTCCGCGGTGAGCCTGGCCGCCCCGGACGGCTCGTCCGGGGTGCGGATCTGGGCCGACCGGGAGTTCGGCTGGTGGCAGGTCTTCACCGGCGACTCGCTCACCGGGGAGCGGCACCGCCGCTCGGTGGCCATCGAGCCGATGACCTGCCCGCCGGACGCGTTCCGCTCCGGCCGGGACGTGATCACCCTGCCGCCGGGCGGGACCTGGCGGGGCGCCTGGGGCGTCCGGCCGGGGGCCTGAGCGGGGGCGGCATGGAGTTCGCCGAGGTGGTCCGGCGGCGCCGGATGGTGCGCAACTACGACCCGGACCGCCCCGTCCCGCCCGACGTGGTCCAGCGCCTGCTCGACCACGCGGTCCGCGCGCCGTCCGCCGGGTTCGCCCAGGGCTGGGGCTTCCTGGTGCTGGAGACCCCGGCGGACCGGGAGCGGTTCTGGGCGGCGACCACCCCGGCGGGCGGCGGCCGGGAGCGCTGGCTGGCCGGGATGCGGCGGGCGCCGCTGATCGTCGTCCCGCACGCGAACCGCTCGGCCTACCTGGACCGGTACGCCGAGCCGGACAAGGGCTGGACGGACCGCTCGCCGGACCGCTGGCCGGTGCCCTACTGGTACGTCGACGCCGGCTTCGCCGCGCTGCTGATGCTGCTGACCGCGGTGGACGAGGGGCTGGGGGCCTGCTTCTTCGGCATCCCGCCGCAGCGGCTGGACGCCTACCGGGAGGCGTTCGGGGTGCCGGCGGAGTACCAACCGGTCGGTGCGATCACCATCGGTTACCGCGCGCTCGACCATCGGTCACCGTCGCTGCGCCGGGGCCGGCGTCCGGTCGACGAGGTGGTCCGACGCGGGCGGTGGAGCTGACCGGTCGGTGGGGATTCGTCCGGTTGAGGAACGGACCAGCGGTAGCGAAACTGACATCAGGGAGCAGAACGCGGTGTGGTGCAGGCGGCTAGGCTGGCACGGTCATCGGTGCCGCGGGTCGCGGCGCCACGCCGCGACCCGGCTCGGCGCCGCGGGTCGGCCCGGCCACGGGGAGGGGAGCGTGCCGTCGTGATCTTCAGAGCGGTTCGGGACGGGCGTCCCTACCCCGAGCACAACCTGACGCTCAAGCAGTGGGCGGAGATCCCGCCGCGACCGCTGCGCCTGGACCAGTTGATCACCACCAAGCGTGAGCTCGCGCTGGACAAGCTGCTCGCCGAGGACTCCACCTTCTACGGTGACCTCTTCCCGCACGTCGTGCAGTGGAACGGCGGGCTCTACCTGGAGGACGGGCTGCACCGTGCGCTGCGCGCCGCGCTTCAGCAGCGCAACCAGATCCACGCCCGGGTGCTCGTGCTCTCCGAGCCGGTGGAGTGACCAGCCCTCGCGACCGCGCCTGAGCCTTCGTTAAGGTGGCTGCCATGAGTCCTACCGCCCCCCTCGACCTGCTCGACCTGGACTCGTCGCTCAGCGAGGAGGAGCGGCAGATCCGGGCGGTGGTGCGCCAGCTGGTCGACGATCGGGTCCGCCCGCACGTCGCCGGCTGGTACGAGGAGGGCCGGGTGCCCGCCCGCGAGCTGGCCCGCGAGTTCGGCAAGCTCGGCCTGCTCGGCATGCACCTGGACGGCTACGGTTGCGCCGGCGCCTCCGCGG
The DNA here is from genome assembly GCF_052981855.1 of Micromonospora sp. LZ34. Taxonomy (NCBI): domain Bacteria; kingdom Bacillati; phylum Actinomycetota; class Actinomycetes; order Micromonosporales; family Micromonosporaceae; genus Micromonospora; species Micromonospora sp. LZ34. The sequence continues at coordinate 103,004 of NZ_JBRIQN010000010.1, read as the reverse complement.
TGGCGTACGGGCTGGCCTGCCTGGAGCTGGAGGCCGGCGACTCGGGCCTGCGCTCGCTGGTCTCGGTGCAGGGCTCGCTCGCCATGTACGCGATCTGGCGCTACGGCAGCGAGGAGCAGAAGCAGCGCTGGCTGCCGTCGATGGCCACCGGCGAGGCGATCGGCTGCTTCGGGCTGACCGAGCCGGACCACGGCTCCGACCCGGCGTCGATGAGCACCCGGGCCCGGCGCGACGGCGACGACTGGGTGCTCAGCGGCGGCAAGATGTGGATCACCAACGCGCCGATCGCCGACGTGGCGGTGATCTGGGCCCGCACCGACGACGGGGTGCGAGGTTTCCTCGTGCCGATGGACACCCCTGGGGTGGGCACGCAGGAAATTCGTCGGAAGATGTCGCTGCGCGCCTCCGTCACCGGGGAGATCTCCCTCGACGACGTCCGGCTGCCGGCCGACGCGCGGCTGCCCGAGGCGATCGGCCTCAAGGCCCCGCTGAGCTGCCTCACCGAGGCCCGCTTCGGCATCGTCTGGGGCGCTCTCGGCGCGGCCCGCGACTGCCTGGAGACCGCCCTGGCGTACGCCGGCACCCGCACCCAGTTCGGCCGGCCGCTGGCCGGCTTCCAGCTCACCCAGGCCAAGCTCGCCGACATGGCGGTCGAGCTGCAGAAGGGCTACCTGCTGGCGCTGCACCTGGGCCGGCTCGCCGACGCCGGCCGGCTGCGCCCGGCACAGGTCAGCGTCGGAAAGCTGAACAACGTGCGGGAGGCGCTGGCGATCGCCCGGCAGTGCCGCACCATCCTCGGCGCGAACGGCGTCTCCGGCGACTACCCGGTGATGCGGCACGCCAACAACCTGGAGAGCGTGCTCACCTACGAGGGCACCTCGGAGATCCACCAGTTGGTGATCGGGCAGCAGCTCACCGGGCTTTCCGCCTTCGCCTGACCGGCGCCGCTTCCAGCGACTCGGCCGCCGGCCTGCGGCTGCCCGGCGCGACTGGCCTGTTCCGTTCACCCCCGCTGACCTGGGCAGACGGGCGTTCCGGTCGCTCGGCGCGCGCGTGTCGTACGGGGGACGTACCGTCATTTCAGACGACGTGTCTGACGAGGACGGTGAGGGCGATGGCCCGCGACGGTGGCATCAACGAGCCCACGAAGGAGTTCCCCGGTTACCCCACCGGCGACGACCTGCGCGACCGGTCGGGCGCCGCGCCCGAGCCGGCCGAGGGCGTGGCGCCGTCTCCCGGCGGCCCGGCCCGGGGCCTGCTCTGGGTGCTCGGCGCGGCGGCGCTCGCCGTGGTGTTGCTGCTCGGCGTGCAGGCCACCGGCATCCTGCCGGACTTCCGCAACCCGTTCGCCAAGGAGCAGACCGACCGCAGCCAGCCGACGCTGCTCAAGTCGATCCAGGACCTGAGCCGCTACGTCGCCGCCGAGGGCAACTTCCAGGTCGTCGTGGACCTGCAGAACGACCGGCGCAACGTGCCGGACTTCCTGCTCAACGAGCGGACACTCTTCGTCGGGGCGGGCAGCGTCGAGGCGTACGTCGACTTCACGAAGATCTCCGAGGGCGCGGTGGTCGAGTCGGCCGACGGCAAGTCGGTGGAGATCAAGCTGCCGGCGCCGCAGCTCGGCAAGACCAACCTGGACCTGGAGAAGAGCTACGTCTTCGCCGAGCAGCGCGGCCTGCTCAACCGGCTCGGTGACCTGGTCGCCGGCGACCCCAACCGCCAGCAGCAGGTCTACCAACTCGCCGAGGAACACATCACCGCCGCCGCCCGGGACAGCGGCCTCACCGCCCGGGCGGAGGAGAACACCCGCAAGATGCTGGAGGGGCTGCTCCGCTCCCTCGGCTACGAGAAGGTGACCGTCACCTACACCGCCCCCTAACCCCCCCGCCCCCCTCTGCGGCGGGTCGCACTTGCAGAGAAAGAGTGGTCTCCAGCGCTGGAATGGCCACTCATTCTCTGAATGTGCTGGCGACGTGGGGGGAGGGGAGGGTGGGTGGGGTGGCGAGGGGTCAGTGGCGGGCGGTGGCCAGGTAGCGGTCCTCGTTCGGCATCAGGATCCAGAGCACCAGGTAGACGATCACCTGGGTGCCGGGCAGCAGCAGCGACAGCAGGAACAGCAGCCGGACGAAGTTGGCGGACGTGCCGAACCGCTGGGCCAGGCCGGCGCAGACACCGGCGAGCATGCGCCCCTGGCGGGGTCGGACCAGTTTGCGACTCATCGTCGTACTCCCACTCTGCGGCGGATCCGCCGCGTCTGGAATCAACGGTAGGAAGGGGTGGCCACCGCGCCCTCGGCCTGCGGAAGGATCGGCGACCCGGCCACCCGTAGGTGGTTACCCGGTCCGGGCCGCCGCGACGCGCCACCGCCGCGATGCCGCAAGGTGACCGCCGGCGGCTCGCCGCACAGCGGCTGACCTGGGCGGGTAGGCTGGCAGGTCGGGCACCCGCACCCCCGGATGCCCCGACGGCCGCCCGACCGGGGGCGGCCACGACGGGCCGGGCGAACCTGCACGACGGGACGACGGCGAGGAAGAGCAGCCATGATCAGCGTTTTCGACCTCTTCAGCGTGGGCATCGGGCCGTCCAGCTCGCACACGGTGGGCCCGATGCGGGCCGCCCGTACCTTCGTCACCGGGCTCAAGGCCGACGGGCTGCTCGCCGACACGGCGCGGGTCCAGGCGGAGCTGTTCGGCTCGCTGGGCGCCACCGGGCACGGCCACGGCAGCGACCGGGCGGTGCTGCTCGGGCTGGCCGGGGAGGCTCCGGAGACGGTCGACACCGACTCCGTCGAGCCGCGGGTCGCCCGGATCCGGGGGGAGCACCGGATTAGCCTGCTCGACGCGCACGAGATCGACTTCGACCCGGACCGGGACCTGGTGCTGCACCGCCGCCGGTCGCTGCCGTACCACCCGAACGGGATGACCTTCGTCGCGTACGACCGCGCCGGCGCGGAACTGCGTTCCCGGACGTACTACTCGGTCGGCGGCGGGTTCGTGGTGGACGAGGTGGCCGCCGGGGCGGACCGGATCGTCCCGGACACCACCCGGGTCCGGTACCCGTTCCTCACCGGCGCCCAGTTGCTCGACGTCACCGGGCGGACCGGCCTGTCGATCAGCGAGGTGATGCTGGCCAACGAGCTCTCCTGGCGCAGCGAGGCCGAGGTGCGCGGCGGCCTGCTGGAGATCTGGCGGGTGATGCGGGAGTGCGTGGAGCGGGGCTGCGCCCGCGACGGGGTGCTCCCGGGCGGGCTGAAGGTCCGCCGCCGCGCCGCCGAGCTGCGCCGCAGCCTGGAGGCGGACGCCGGCACCACCGACCCGCTGCGGGCGATGGACTGGGTGACCCTGTTCGCCCTGGCGGTCAACGAGGAGAACGCAGCCGGCGGCCGGGTGGTCACCGCCCCGACCAACGGGGCGGCCGGGATCATCCCCGCGGTGCTGCACTACTACACCCGCTTCGTGCCGGGCGCCTCCGACGAGGGGGTGGTGCGCTTCCTGCTCGCCGCCGGCGCGATCGGTGTGCTGTTCAAGGAGAACGCCTCCATCTCCGGCGCCGAGGTCGGCTGCCAGGGCGAGGTCGGGTCGGCCTGCTCGATGGCCGCCGCCGGGCTGGCCGAGGCGCTCGGCGGCACCCCGGAGCAGGTGGAGAACGCCGCCGAGATCGGCATGGAGCACAACCTCGGGCTGACCTGCGACCCGGTCGGTGGCCTGGTGCAGATCCCGTGCATCGAGCGGAACGCGGTGGCTAGCATCAAGGCGATCACGGCCGCCCGGCTGGCGCTGCGCGGCGACGGGGTGCACGCCGTCTCGCTGGACAAGGTCATCAAGACCATGCGGGAGACCGGCGCGGACATGAAGGTCAAGTACAAGGAGACGGCACGCGGCGGCCTGGCCGTCAACGTGATCGAGTGCTGAGTCCGTCCGACTCGGAGCGTTCGTTCACCGACTGCTAACCTGTCGTCCGTTCATGAGGCGGGAGACGACGGTGACCTCTGGCGTTCCGGCGTTGTGGTCGCACCGCAATTCGCTGCGCATCCTCGTCAAGCGTGACCTCGCGGTGAAGTACCAGCAGTCCGTGCTCGGATACCTCTGGTCGCTGATCGAACCCCTCGGCATGGGCGCGATCTACTGGTTCGTCTTCGGCGTGCTCTACTCCCGGGACACCACCCGGCACCTGGGCGAGGCGGCCGACTCGTACCCGCTCTTCCTGATCACCGGGATCTTCGCCTGGATGTGGACCAGTTCCGCGCTGAGCGAGGCGACCAACGCGCTGACCGGCCAGTCCCGGCTGATCACCACGATGAACGTGCCGCGCCAGGTCTTCCCGATCGGCCGGGTCGCCGGCCGGTTCGCCGAGTACGCCGCCGGCCTGCCGATCCTGGTCGCCATCGCGGTCGGCTACGCCGCGTACGACCGGATCGACCCCGGCTGGTCGCTGCTGGCCCTGCCGCTGGCGGTGGCCGTCCAGGCCGTGCTGCTGGTCGGGCTGGCGCTGCTGCTGTCGGCGTGCAACGTGCTGATGCGGGACGTCGAGCGCTTCATGCGGCTGATCATCCGGGTGCTCTTCTACGCCACGCCGATCATCTATCCGCTGAGCCTGGTCCGCGACTCCGACCTGCCCAGCTGGCTCAAGATCGGCTACGAGCTGAACCCGCTGGTCGGCATCTTCCAGCTGCACCACGCGATCTGGTACCCGGCCGAGTTCCCGGACGCCCGGCTGCTCGCCACCACGGTCGGCGGCAGCCTGCTGGTGCTGGTCGCCGGCTGGTGGTCGTTCCGCCGGCTGGAACCCGCCGTGCTCAAGGAACTCTGAATGGCCGACCCGATCATCGAGGCGGAGGGCCTCGGCATCCGGTTCGTCCGCAACCGCCGGCGGCAGCTGCGGTTGCGGGAGCTGTTCATCCACCGTGGCAAGAGGGGTGCCGCGGACGGCCGGTTCTGGCCGTTGCGTGACGTGTCGTTCGCGATCGAGGCCGGGGAGACCGTCGGCGTGATCGGCCGCAACGGCACCGGCAAGAGCACCCTGCTGCGGCTGATCGCCGGGGTCCTGATCCCGGACGAGGGCCGGATCCAGGTCCGCGGCGACGTCGCGCCGCTGCTGGAGCTCTCCGCCGGGTTCTCCAACGACCTGACCGGACGGGAGAACCTGTACCTGGTGGGCGGGCTGCACGGGCTGTCGTCGAGCTACCTGAAGCGGAACTTCGACGACATCGTCTCGTTCGCCGGGGAGCAGGTGGAACGGGCCATCGACACCTCGGTGCGGCACTACTCGTCCGGGATGAAGGTCCGGCTCGGCTTCGCGATCATCTCCCACCTGCCGCACCCGATCCTGCTGATGGACGAGGTGACCGCGGTCGGGGACGCGGAGTTCCGGAAGAAGTGCTATGCGACGATCGACCGTCTGCTCGGGGAGGGGCGCACTCTGGTGCTGGTGTCACACAACGAAAAGGACCTGACCCGGTTCTGCCGTCGGGGGCTCTTCCTGGACGGCGGCCGGCTGAGCGTCGACGGGACGATCGCCGAGGCGCTGGACGCCTACCACAGCGCGGTTCCGCGGTGACGCTCGCGATCGTGCTCGCCGCCGGTGCGCCGGCCGCGAGCCTCCCCACCACGACGGGCGGGTCCCTCGCCGACCGGCTGGCCGCCCAGTTGCGCCGGGCCGGGGCGGCCGAGGTGCGGTTCGCGACCGACCTCGACGACCTGGCCGCGCTGGCCGACGCGGCCACCGGGCCGGTGATCGTCACCGGCGCGGACCTGGTCGCGCACACCGCCGTGCTGCGCCACCTGGCCACCAGCCCGGTCGGGCCGACCGTGGCGCTGGTGCTCACCGACCCGCCCGGGGCCGGGCGGGTCGCCGTGCGCGAGGAGCGCGGCCAGGTGGTCGACGCCGGGCCACCGGAGGAGTTGGACGGCGCGGCCACCGGGATCTTCGGCGGCGCGCTGCGGGTCGGCGTCGACGACCTGCCGGTGCTCGCCGCCGCCGCCCGCGCGGTCGCCGCCGGCACCGCCCCGGCCGTGGCCGGGCCCGCCGTGGACCGGCTCTTCGCCGGCCTCGCCGGGCTGGGCACGCTGACCTTCGCCCACCGGGTACGCCTGCTCGTCGCGCACCGGGTCGCCGACGCCGCCGGGCTGGCCGCCGCGGAGGCGGCCGTGGCCGCCGTCGACGAGGACCGGGCCGAGCTGAAGCTCTCGGTCAAGGAGCGGGACGACTTCTTCACCACCTTCTTCGTCAGCACCTGGTCGCCGTACGTCACGAAGGCGGCCGCCCGGATCGGGCTCGGCCCGACCGCCGTCACGATGATCTCCGTGGCCTTCGCGGTGGCCGCCGCGGTGCTCTTCGGCGTCGGGGGCCGGCCGGCGCTGGTCGCCGGGGCGGTGCTGCTCTACCTCGGCTTCGTGCTGGACTGCGTGGACGGCCAGTTGGCCCGCTACACCCGGCACTTCAGCGCCTGGGGCGGCTGGCTGGACACGATGGCCGACCGGGCGAAGGAATACCTGGTCTACGCCGGCCTCGGCTACGGCGCGACCCAGGCCGGGTTCCGGTACGGCTGGGCGCTGGCGATCGCCGCGATGACCCTGCAGACCGTGCGGCACATGACCGACACCTGGTACGGCGTGCTGCACGACGAGGCGGCCCGCCGCCCCCGCCCGGCGACGGGCGCCACCGGCGGGATCGGCGGGAAGCTCAACGCCGCCTCCACCCGGGTGCAGGCCGACACCGGATCGGTGTCGTACTGGCTGAAGCGGACCGTGGTGTTCCCGATCGGCGAGCGGTGGGCGCTGATCGCGCTGACCGTGGCGCTGTTCGGCCCGCTGGTCAGCCTGCTCACCGTGCTGACCTGGGGGGTGCTCGCGTTCGCGTACACCGGGGCGCTGCGTACGCTGCGCGCCCGCTGGATGTGGGTGCCGGTGCTGGACACGGTCGACGCCACCCTGCACCGCGACGACGGCCCGCTCGCCGGCCGGCTGCCGGTCGTCCGCCGGATGGGGCCGCTGACCCTGGCGGTGATCGCGGCGCTCGGCGCGGCGGTGCTGCTGGCCGCGGCGCTGGCCGCCGCCGCCGGCGACGACGGCGGGGCGGACGGGCTGCGCTGGGCGGTGCCGGTCGGGCTGGTGGTGCTGCTGGCCGGCGGCCTGGGCGCCGGCGCGGCGCACAACGGGCCGCTGGACTGGCTGGTGCCGGCCGCGCTGCGGGCCGCCGAGTACCTCTTCGCCATCGCCGTCGGGGTGATCGGTGCGGCGCCGGCGTGGCTGGTCTTCGGCTACGTCTTCGTGCTCACCCTGCACCACTACGACCTCACCGCACGGCTGGAGAAGCGGCAGGCCGCGCCGCCGCTGCACCCCGCCACCCTGGGCTGGGAGGGGCGTTCGGCGGTGCTGGCCCTGGCGGCGATCGTCGGAATTGCGGGCATCGGGATGGCTACACTCGGTACGTACCTTCTCGTGGTTTTTGTGGGGAGCGTGGTCCTCGCCTGGGTCGTCCTGCCCGCCCGCGTCGCGCGGGCCTCGGTCGGTCCGGAGGTGGCGGGAGGTCGCTCGCCGGGCTGACGGAGGGGCCGGCCGGATGACCCTGATCAGTTTCGTCGTACCGGCCTTCCGGGTGCAGGGCTACCTGCGCGAATGCCTGGACTCCATCCTCGGCCAGCCGGTCACCGACATCGAGGTGATCGGGGTCGACGACTGCTCGCCGGACGACAGCGGCGAGATCCTCGCCGAGTACGCGGCCCGCGACCAGCGGATGCACGCCGTCCGGCTGACCGGGAACGTGGGGCTCGGTCCGGCCCGCAACATCGGGCTGGACCGGGCCGTCGGCGAGTACGTCTGGTTCGTCGACGGCGACGACTGGCTGGCGCCGGACTGCCTCGTCGAGGTGGCCGAGCGGCTGCACGCCACCCGGCCGGACGTGCTGCTGGTCGACCACGTCCGGACGCACTGGAACGACCGCACCACCCGCAGCGCGATGGCCGAGGTGTTCCCGAAGCCACCGGGCGAGGAAACCTTCCGGCTGCGGGACCGCCCGGAGACGCTGCGACTGCTGCACACCGCCTGGAACCGGCTGGTCCGCCGGCGGTTCCTGGTCGACCTGGGGCTGCGGTTCGCCCCCGGCTGGTACGAGGACGTCTCGTTCAGCTATCCGGTGCTGATGGCCGCCGAGCGGATCGGCGTGCTGGACCGGGTCTGCGTCAACTACCGGCAGCGGCGGGCCGGCGCGATCACCCGGACCCGGGGTGACCGGCACTTCGAGGTCTTCGAACAGTGGCACCGGGTGTTCCGGCTGATGGACTCCTGGGGACCGGCGGTCGACGACCTGCGCCCGGCGGTCTTCGAGCGGATGATCTGGCACTACCTGACCGTGCTCGGCAACGGCCAGCGGATCGCCCCCGAACTGCGCCCGGGCTTCTTCCGCCAGATCACCGCCGACTACGCCCGCTGGGTCCCGCCGGAGGGCTGCCCGACCCCCGCCGGGGTCGAGGGGCTCAAGTACCGGCTGGTGGCGGCCGGGCGCTGGCGGACGTTCAGCGCGTTGCGGACCGCCGGCCAGGCCCGGGACGCCGCCCGGAGCACCGCCCGGGGCACGAAACGGCGGGTGCTGCCGGCGGCCCGGCGTACCGCCCGGACCGCCCGGGACGTGCTGCTGCGCGAGTACTACCGGGCCGAACTGCGCCGACCCGTCGACCCGACGCTGGCCGTCTACGCGGCCTACTGGTACCGCGGCTACGCCTGCAACCCGGCCGCCGTCTACGAGGCGGCCCGGCGGCTGGCGCCGCAGGTGCGCGGGGTGTGGATCGTGCGCCGGGACCGGGTCGACACCCTGCCGGAGGGAGTCGAGTACGTCGTCGCCGGCACCCCGGCGTACCACCGGGTGCTGGCCCGGGCCCGGTGGCTGGTCAACAACGTCAACTTCCCGGACCACGTCCGCAAGCGACCGGGCTCGGTGCACGTGCAGACCCACCACGGCACGCCGGTCAAGGTGATGGGGCTCGACCAGCAGCGCTACCCGCTCGGCGCGGGCGGGATGGACTTCGCCGGGCTGCTGCGCCGGGTGGACCGCTGGGACTACAGCATCAGCGCGAACAGCTTCTCCACCCAGATGTGGGAGCGCGCCTACCCCGCCGGGTACACCACCCTCGAGGTCGGCTACCCGCGCAACGACCGGCTGGTCACCGCCACCGCCGAGGAGGTGCTCCGGGTCCGCGCGGAACTCGGCATCGGCCCGGGCGAGCAGGTCGTGCTCTACGCGCCGACGCACCGGGAACACCTGCCCGGCTACCGGCCGCCGTTCCACCCGGACCGGATCCTCGACGTGCTCGGGCCGTCCGGCCGGCTGCTGATGCGCAGCCACTACTTCCACGACCGGGACCGGCGGGTGCGGCGGCCGGTGGACCGCGACCGGGTGCGCGACGTCAGCGCCCACCCGCGGGTGGAGGACCTCTACCTCGCGGCCGACGTGCTGGTCACCGACTACTCGTCGTCGATGTTCGACTACGCCGTCCTGGACCGGCCGATCGTCGTCTACGCCCCGGACTGGGACGCGTACCGGCTGGCCCGCGGCGTCTACTTCGACGTGACCGCGGAGCCGCCGGGCGCGGTGGCCCGCACCTTCCCCGACCTGCTAGACCTGTTCCGCTCCGGCGAGTACGGCTCGGACGCGGCCGGCAAGGCCCGGCAGCAGTTCCGGGCCCGGTTCTGTGCGCTGGACGACGGCCACGCCGCCGAACGGGTGGTCCGCCGGGTCTTCCTCGGCGAGCACCCGGGGACCCGTCCGGCCTGCTGATTCACTGCTCAGGCGGATCGCCGGCGCTCGATACGCCGTAATAGGTCTGTCACTGGCTGAACATGGCACGTTTACCCGATGTGCGGATCGCATGAGTTTCGTCACAGTCATTCGGGGTTCGCCCGACGAGCTGGGGGAGGAGACGGTGACCACCGTCGCGCTCAAGGATGTGACCAAGGTCTTCAACGACGGCACACTCGCCGTCGACAGCGTCAACCTCGACGTGAACGACAGCGAGTTCATGGTGCTGCTCGGCCCGTCCGGCTGCGGCAAGTCCACCGTGCTGCGGATGGTGGCCGGGCTGGAGGACCCGACCTCGGGCGCCATCATGCTCGGCGGCGAGCTGGCCAACGACCTGCCGCCGCGGGAACGGAAGATCGCCATGGTCTTCCAGGACTTCGCGCTCTATCCGCACATGACGGTCGGCGACAACATCGCCTTCCCGCTGCGGCTGGCCGGCGTCGAGCCCGTGCCGCGTGGCGAGCGGGTCACCGACGTGGCGAGCGCCCTCGGCATCGGCGACGTGCTCGGCCGCAAGCCCAGCCAGCTCTCCGGCGGGCAGCGCCAACGGGTGGCGATGGGGCGTGCGATCGTCCGCCGGCCGGGGCTGTTCCTCATGGACGAGCCCCTGTCCAACCTGGACAGCGGGCTCCGCGCCGAGCTGCGCGCGGAGATCTCCGGGCTCACCCGCGAGCTGGGCGTCACCACCATCTACGTCACCCACGACCAGGCCGAGGCGCTCACCATGGCCGACCGGGTCGCCATCATGCGCAAGGGCGTCCTGCAGGACGTCGGCACCCCCACCCAGGTGTACGGCCGGCCGGCCACCCTCTACGTGGCCGCGTTCCTCGGCAGCCCGCGGATGAACCTGCTGGAGGCCTCGGTCTACGTCCACCTCGACCGCTACGTCACGCTGACCCTCGGCGAGCAGGCGCTCTACCTGCCCTGGGACGACATCCGCAGCCGGGCCGTGGCGCACTACCACGGGGAGCGGATCGTGGTCGGCATGCGCGCCGAGGCGCTCACCCCGGTCACCCCGGACAGCCCGGGCGACGTGCTGCACGGCCGGATCCGTTACCTGGAGCACCACGGGCACGAGTCGCTGGCCTTCCTCGACATCGGGGCCACCGCGATCGTGGTGGACGAGATGGGCGCCCGGGGGAACGCCTCGGACGACGGTGGGCAGCGCGGGCTGCGCCGCTTCGGGCAGGTCATGCAGCGCCTCGCCGGCCGTGCCGGGGAGGGGGAGGCGGCGGCCGCGGCGGGGAGCGGCACGCGGACCAGCGTGCTCAACGATCCAGGCCGGCACCACCGCCGCCCGGCGGAGCTGGCGGTCCGGCTCGCCCCGTACCCCGCGGTCTCCGCCGGTCACCCGCTGTCGATCGCCGTACGCATGGACGCGCTGCACTTCTTCGACGAGCGCGGCGACCGGATCGACGTGGGGTGGCGCTGATCCACGCGGTGCCCTACGGTCAGCGCACCACAATCCACAGAGCATCGATCCGGAAGGGGTGTGCCCGTGTCGGGTGACCGTTCCAGTCCGCTGGTCATCGAGCGCATCCTGCGCGACCGGCAGGGCATCTGGCAGCAGATCGTGGCCGAGCGTGACCTGAACGCGCTGACCGGCCGGATGCTGGCCAGCTCGGCCGTCGCCCTCGCCTGCTACGGCGCGGTGCTGGGCGCGTTCCACAGCGCGCTGATGGCGCTGACCTCGGCGGTGAAGCTCCCGCTGCTCTTCCTGGTCACGCTGGTCATCTGCCTGCCCACGCTCTACCTGTTCAACCTGGTCTTCGGGGCCCGGCTCTCGGTGCGGCAGTCGCTGGCCCTGGTGATGGTGGCGATCACGGTCACCTCGATGCTCGCCGTGGCGTTCGCGCCGATCAGCCTCTTCTTCCTGATCACCGCCCCCGACTACGGCTTCTTCAAGCTGCTGAACGTGGCGATCCTGACCCTGTCCGCCGTGGTCGGCCTGCGCTTCCTGACCGGCGGCATGCAGGTGCTCAACGAGCACGGCCTGCTCGCCCCGGCCACCGCCGCCCCGGCGACGGCCGGCGCCGCCCAGGCCGTGCCCGCCCAGGCCGTGCCCGCCCAGGCGGCGCCGGCCGCGGTCGACGCGGCGCAGCCGGCCCCGGCGGTCGCCGAACCGGTGCCGGCCGGGGCGGCCGTGAGTGGTGCGGCGGTGGCCGCGAACGGCGGCACGCCGGCCGGCGCCGGGTCCGCGGCGCCCACCACCGGCCAGCCCGAGCCGCCCGCTCCGGTCGCGCAGCCGGCATTCGTCGGGCAGCCGGCGCTCGTCGCGGTCGGCGGGCAGCCGATGGCCGCATACCCGCCCGGGCTGCTGCCGCCCGGCTACGCGCAGCGGCCGTGGGCCACGCCGCCGGCGCGGCGCGGCGAGCCGAGCCAGCGCCCGGCCAGCATGACCCTGCTCTACATCTGGATCCTGCTCTTCGGCTTCGTCGGCACCCAGCTGGCCTGGACGCTGCGCCCCTTCTTCGGCGACCCCGGGCAGGGCTTCGCGCTGTTCCGCAGCATCGACGGCAACTTCTACGCCGAGATCCTCCGCACCATCGCCAACCTCTGATCGCCGGCCGCGACGCGTCCGTCCCCGCACCGGGGGCGGGCGCGGCTCTTGCCCACGAAGTTACTGACTAGTAACGTCCGGGTATGACCATCGACTCGCGCCAGGTCGCGGCCGGCATGCTCGAGGCCGTGCCGTTCGCCCGCACGCTGAATCTCGAGTTCGTCGAGGTGGCCCCCGAGGCGGAGGGCGGGGTGCGGGCGGTCGTCCGGCTGCCCGACTCGCCGGCCACCCACAACCACGTCGGCGGCCCGCACGCCGGCGCGATGTTCACCCTTGGTGAGACCGCCTCCGGCGCGGTGGTGCTGGCCGCGTTCGGGCAGCTGCTCGACCGGGCGGTGCCGCTGGCCGTGCGCGCCGAGATCGCCTACCGGAAGCTGGCCATGGGGCCGGTGCTGGCCACCGCCCGGCTCGGCCGGCCGGCCGCCGAGGTGGTCGCCGAGCTGGCGGCCGGCCAGCGGCCGGAGTTCCCGGTGCAGGTGGAGATCGCCACCGAGGAGGGCAAGCCGACCTCGGCGATGACCGTGGTCTGGACGCTGCGGCCGAACTGAACCGCCCGGCGGGGCGGAAACGCGTTTCTCCCGGCGGTGGTCTGGATAGATTCGTACCGTGCTGGGCCTGCCTGCTCACGTGACTGCCTGTCTCTTCGACCTCGACGGTGTGCTGACGCAGACCGCCCGGGTGCACAACGCCGCCTGGAAGGCGACCTTCGACGAGTTCCTCCGGCAGCGTGCGGCGGTCACCGGCGAGCCCTTCCGGCCCTTCGACCCGGGGCCCGACTACAACCGGTACGTCGACGGGCGGCCCCGCGCCGACGGGGTGCGGGGCTTCCTCGCCTCGCGCGGCGTCGTGCTGCCCGAGGGGGTGCCGGACGACCCGCCCGAGGCGGAGACGGTCAACGGCGTCGGCAACCGCAAGAACGTCCGGCTCCTGCAGGAGCTGCGCACGAACGGTGTCGACGTCTACCCCGGCTCGGTCACGTACCTGCAGGCGGCCGTCGCCGCCGGCCTGCGCCGCGCGGTCGTCACGGCCAGCGCGAACGGTCGGGAGGTGGTCGCCGCCGCCGGCCTGGAGCCGCTGCTCGAGGCGCGGGTGGACGGGCTAGTGGCGCGCGCCCAGGGGCTGCGCGGCAAACCGCACCCGGACACCTTCCTGGCCGGCGCGAAGCTGCTCGGGGTGGACCCGGCGCACGCCGCCGTCTTCGAGGACGCGCTGGCCGGGGTGGCCGCCGGGCGGGCCGGCGGGTTCGGCTTCGTGGTCGGGGTCGACCGGGTGGGACAGGCCGACGAGTTGCGGGCGCACGGCGCGGACATCGTGGTCGGCGACCTCGCCGAACTGCTCGACGAGGGGCGGAGCGCATGATCAGGGAACGGGCCTATCCGGTCGAACCGTGGCACGTCCGGGAGACCCGGCTGGACATGGACGTGCTGGCCCAGTCGGAGTCGGTCTTCGCGCTCTCCAACGGCCACGTCGGGCTGCGCGGCAACCTCGACGAGGGCGAGCCGCACGGCCTGCCGGGCACCTACCTCAACTCCTTCTACGAGCTGCGACCACTGCCGTACGCCGAGGCCGGGTTCGGCTTCCCCGAGTCGGGCCAGACCATCGTCAACGTGACCAACGGCAAGCTGATCCGGCTGCTGGTCGACGACGAGCCGCTCGACGTCCGCTATGGCGAGCTGCTCGCCCACGAGCGGATCCTCGACATGCGTGCCGGCACCCTGCACCGGGAGCTGCACTGGCGCTCCCCGGCCGGGCGCGAGGTCAAGGTGCGCAGTACCCGGCTGGTCTCGTTCACCCAGCGGGCGGTCGCGGCGATCAACTACGAGGTGGAGGCGGTCGACGGGCCGCTGCGGCTGATCGTCCAGTCGGAACTGGTGGCGAACGAGACGCTGCCGGCGCAGAGCAAGGACCCGCGGGTGGCGGCGGTGCTCGAGTCGCCGCTGCTCGCCGAGGAGGAGTTGACCACCGAGGACGGCGGGCTGCTGATCCACCGGACCAAGGTCTCCGGGCTGCGGGTGGCCGCCGCGATGGACCACGAGGTGGAAGCCTCCACTCGCACCACGATCGAGTCGGAGGGGTACGAGGACTGGGTCCGTACCACCATCGGGTGTGTGCTCAAGCCCGGCGAGAAGCTGCGGGTGGTGAAGTACCTGACGTACGGCTGGTCCAGCCGGCGCTCGCTGCCGGCGTTGCGCGACCAGGTCGGCGCGGCCCTCGCCGGGGCGAAGCTGGACGGCTGGGAGGGGCTGCGCCGGGAGCAGCGGGAGTACCTCGACGAGTTCTGGGACGCCGCCGACGTGGTGGTGGAGGGTGACCCGGAGGTGCAGCAGGCGGTGCGCTTCGGGCTCTTCCACGTGCTCCAGGCGGGCGCCCGGGCCGAGCGCCGGCCGATCGCCGCGAAGGGGCTGACCGGCCCGGGGTACGACGGGCACGCGTTCTGGGACACCGAGATGTTCGTCCTGCCGGTGCTCACCTACACCCACCCTCCCGCGGTCCGGGACGCGCTGCACTGGCGGCACCGCACGCTGCCCAGCGCGCACGAGCGGGCCCGGACCCTGAACCTGCACGGCGCCGCGTTCCCCTGGCGGACCATCGAGGGGCCGGAGTCGTCGGCCTACTGGCCGGCGGGCACCGCGGCGTTCCACATCGCCGCCGACGTGGCCGACGCGCTGCGGCGCTACGTGCTGGTCACCGGGGACGTCGAGCTGGAACGGGAGATCGGGCTGGAGCTGCTGGTGGAGACCGCGCGGCTGTGGCGCTCGCTCGGCCACCACGACCGGCGCGGCCGGTTCCACATCGACGGGGTGACCGGCCCGGACGAGTACACCGCGGTGAAGAACGACAACATCTACACCAACCTGATGGCCCAGCGGAACCTGCTCACCGCAGCCGAGGCGGTGATGCGCCATCGGGACGAGGCGTTCCACCTGGGGGTGACCGACGAGGAGGCGGCCGCCTGGCGGGACGCGGCGATGGACATGCACCTGCCGTACGACGAGGAACTGGACGTCCACCAACAGACGGACGGCTTCACCCGGTTGGAGGAGTGGGACTTCGAGCACACCCCGCCGGAGAAGTACCCGCTGCTGCTGCACTATCCCTACTTCGACCTGTACCGCAAGCAGGTGATCAAGCAGGCCGACCTGGTGCTGGCGATGCACTGGCGGGGTGACGCGTTCACCCCGGAGGAGAAGCTGCGCAACTTCCTCTACTACGAACGCCGTACCGTCCGGGACTCGTCGCTGTCGGCCTGCACCCAGGCGGTGCTGGCGGCCGAGGTGGGCCATCCCGAGCTGGCGCACAGCTACCTGCGCGAGGCCGCGCTGATGGACCTGCACGACCTGAACGAGAACACCCGGGACGGCGTGCACATGGCCTCGCTGGCCGGCGCGTGGATCGCGCTGGTGGCCGGCTTCGGCGGGCTGCGCGACCACGACGGCACGCTGTCCTTCTCGCCCCGGCTCTCCAGCCGGCTCAGCCGGCTCGAGTTCTCCCTGCAGTGGCGGGACCTGCGGCTGCGGGTCGACGTGCGGCCGGACGAGGTGACGTACGCGCTGCGGCACGGCGACCCGGACGACGTGCTGGAGCTGCGCCACCACGGCGAGAAGCTGCGGGTCACCTGCGACGAACCGGTGACCGTGCCGGTGCCGCCGCTGGAGGTGTCCGGCCCGGCACCGGAACAGGCCCCCGGCCGGACGCCGCAGCTGCGGCTACCGGGGAACGAGCCGTAGGGCCGGAACGTGCCGCCGGCCCGCGAGGCTGCGGGCCGGCGGCGACCGGTCAGAGCGGCTTGCCCTGGGAGGGGCGACCCGCGGCGTCGCGCGGCGCCATCGCCCGCGGATCGTCGGCGACCCGCGCCTGGGCGGCCTCGTCCGCCCAGTCCCGGTTGCGTTCCTCGTCCTGTTCCCGCCGCTCCTGCTCGGCGGTCTGCGGTCGGGACCCTCGCTGCTGCTGCGCCATGGCGATCCTCGCGATCCGTCGGGGCGCCCTCGCGCCAGTACGGTCTGCGGTCGCCCGTCGGCTACCCGACGACCCCGCCGGCAAACGCCGGAGTGCGGCGGGCGCAGCCGGGTAAGCCCGGTGGCGCAGCCGGCGGACCGGCCGGCGGGGTGGAGGTCGAGATGGACGTGCGCAGCAGCGAGGTGACGATCCCGGCGGGGGAGGTCGAGCTCACCGCCGATCTGCTCAATCCGGCGGAACCCACCGGGGTGGTGCTCTTCGCACACGGCAGCGGCAGTTCCCGGCACAGCCCCCGCAACGTCGCGGTGGCCCACGTGCTGAACCGGCAGGCGCTCGGCACCGTGCTGGTCGACCTGCTCACCGCGACCGAGGACCAACTGGACGCCCGCACCGCCGAGCTGCGGTTCGACATCGACATGCTCGCCGGCCGGTTGGCGGCCATCGTCGACTGGCTGGCCGCCGAGCGACCCTTCGGCCAGGTGCCGATCGGCCTATTCGGCGCCAGCACCGGGGCCGCCGCCGCCCTGGTCGCCGCGGCGGCTCGGCCGGACCTGGTGGGCGCGGTGGTCTCCCGGGGTGGCCGGCCGGACCTGGCCGGGCCGGCGCTGGGCCAGGTACGCGCCCCGACGCTGTTGCTGGTCGGCGGCCTTGACGAGCAGGTGATCACGTTGAACGAGCAGGCCCAGGCGGCACTCCCGGACACCGCGGAGCTGAGGGTGGTCCCCGGTGCCACCCACCTCTTCGAGGAGCCCGGCACGATGGAGCAGGTGGCCGACTCCGCGGCCAACTGGTTCACCACCCACCTGCGCCACCCGATCCCGTCCTGACCGCGGGGTGGCGCGGTCAGCCCGTGGCCGGGGAGTCGCGGTGTTCCTGGACCGTCTCCACGATCCGCCAGACCACGGCGGTGATCGGCACCGCGACGAAGGCGCCGGCGATCCCGGCGACGAGCGTGCCGGCGGTGACCGCGACCAGGATCACCGCCGGATGCAGGCGGACCTGCCGCTTCATGATCAGGGGCTCCAGCAGGTTGCCCTCGATCTGCTGCACGGCGATGACGGCGGCCAGGACGAGCAGCGCGGTGACCGGCCCCTTGGCCGCGAGCGCCACCAGCACCGCCACCGTGCCGGCCACGGTGGCCCCGATGATCGGCACGAACCCGCCGAGGAAGGTGATCAGCGCGAGCGGCAGGGCGAGCGGCACGTGGAGCACCACCAGGGCCAGCCCGATGCCGATCGCGTCGATCGCCGCGATCATCATCGTCCCCCGGCTGTACGCGCCCAGCGTCCGCCAGCCGACCCGGCCGGCCTCGGCGGCCACCGCCCGGTTCGGTCCGGTCGTCCGGGTCAGCACCCAGTGCCACATCGACCGGCCGTCCTTGAGCAGGAAGAAGAGGAGCACCAGCGCGAGCAGCGCGGCGCCGAGCACCTCGCCGACGGTCCGCGCGCCGGCCACCGGGTCCAGCGAGCCCTGGCTCAGTGCCTGGCGGGCCTGCCCGATGAGCCGGTCGATCTGCTGGTCGGTGACCGGGAGGGTGGAGGTGACGAAGTCCCGGCTGCGTTGCACGCCGCGCTGGAGTTCCTCGCTCAGCTCACTGAACTGGCTGGCGGTCAGGTTCCACACCAGCACGCCGACCCCGACCAGGATGCCGAGCAGCAGCAGCACGGTGAGCAGGGCGGCCAGCGCGGGCGGCAGGCGGAGCCGGCGCAGCCGGAGCAGCACCGGGTCGAGCAGCGCGGTCAGGAAGACGGTCGCGGCCAGCGCGAGGGCCAGCGGCGCGAGCAGGACCGCGATCCGGCCGAGCAGGTAGAGCCCGGCGGCGACGACCACCAGGCAGGCGCTCCACACCACCGCCGAGCGGACCAGCCACGGCAGCGCCGCCCAGGCCTGCCGGGGGCTGGCGTCCCGGCTCGTCGTCTCCTCGGGCGTACGCCCGGCACCGTCGTCGCTCACGTCGGCCCTCCTCGATCTCCGGCGTGGTCGGTACCCCGTCGGCGTCCGTCCGACACCCGTACCCACGCTAGGCGGCCGGGCGGTGGCCGACGCGCCGTTCCGTGCCCGGTCCGGTGTGGCCTCGGTCTGGCCCCCGCTGGCGGCGTTTGTGCCCGGGCCCCGGGGGAAGGCAGGAGGTTCGACCCCGAGCGGAGGAGATTCCCTGATGAGCGACTTCATGGACAAGGCCAAGGACCTCGCCGACAAGCACGACAAGCAGGTCGACCAGGGGATGGAGAAGGGCGGCGAGATGGCCGACAAGCGCACCGGTGGCAAGTACGACGAACAGATCGACAAGGGCGTCGACCAGGCCCAGGCGCGTACCGGCGAGGGCGACCAGGTCCGCTGACCGCCCGACCGGTCCCGGGTCGCCTCGTGGTGGGCGGCCCGGGACCGTCCTTTCCGGAGCGTGGGTGCCGGCGGGGTCAGCTCTGCCGGTCGCGCAGCTCGGCCATCGAGGTGGGTCGGCCGCTGAGCGCGTCGCGCATCCGGTCGACCAGGCCGGCGCCCGGGCCGAGCAGCTTGTTGGCCGGCGGGCGGTCCGGGGCGGCGGGGTGCGGCCGGGTCGGCGCGGCCTTCTTGGCCGCCGTCACCTTGCCGGCCAACTCCACCAGTTCCTCGCGGGCCACCGCGGCGCGCAGCCGGGGGAACAGGTCGCTCTCCTCGTCCTGCACGTGGTGGCGGATCGTGCCGGTCAGGTGGGCGAGCAGCTCGTCGAAGCGGGGGTCGGAGGGATCCACCGACTCGAGCTCCTTCATGGTCCGTTCGGCGTCGGAGTGCTCGGCGATCTCGTGCTCGGCGATCTGGTCGCCGTCCGGCAGCGCCTTGCGCGCGGCCGGGTAGACGTACATCTCCTCGGCGACGGCGTGGCGGACCAGCTCGGCGATCACCACGTCGGCGAGCTGCCGGCGGTGCTCGGGGGTGCCCTGCCGGCTCTCCAGCTCGACGAAGAGCGTCTCGACCTCGCGGTGGTCGGCGGTCAGGACGTCGACGACGTCCTGACCGGTGGTCTGTGCCTTGGTCATGGTTGCCCCTTACCGGTTGCGGAAACGGTCGGTTGACCGGGCTGGTACCCGCGGGCGGACGGGCGAACCCACCACAACGCACCGCGCGATTCACCCGCTCCGGTCCGGGTAACCGCCGCCATGACCGAGAACCGCCCGACGACCGACTCCGTCCGGTCTCCGCTGGACGCGGTCCGGGAGCGGGGCGGTCGGGTGGTGACCGAGGCCCGGGAGCGCGGCGCGCGGGCGGGCCGGCTGCGGCTGCGGCAGCTGGAGGTCACCGCGGTGATCGCCCTCCAGGCGGGGCTGGCCGCCGGGCTGGCCGCGCTGCTCGCGCAGAAGCTGCTCGGCGCCGGCCCGCACGTCTTCGCCCCAGCCGCCGCCGTCGGCACCATCGCCTCCGCGATCGGGCAGCGCGCCCAGCGGACCTTCGAGCTGCTGGTCGGGGTGGCGCTCGGCATCATCGTGGGCGACGTGCTGCTGTACTGGCTCGGGTTCGGCCCGTGGCAGACCGGCCTGGTGGTCACGCTGGCGATCGCGGCGGCGTTGCTGGTCGCCGGCCGCAGCGGCTCCCTGGTCGGCCAGGCGGGCGGTACCGCCGTGCTGATCGCCACGCTCTCCCCGTCCGAGCGCAACCTGGAGGTGCCCCGGATCCTCGACGCGCTGATCGGCAGCGGGGTCGGCCTGCTGGTGGTGGCCCTGCTGCTGCCGGTGAACCCGTTGCGGGTGCTGGACCGGGCTGCCGCGCCGATCTTCACGCAGATCACCGAGCAGCTGCACGAGGTGGCCCGGGGCCTCACCCGGCGGGACCCGGACCGGATCGTGCGGGCCCTGGACCAGATGCGCGGCCTGGACGCCGACATCGGGCGGTTGAACGAGTCGCTCAGCGGCGCCGAGGAGGTGGTCACGGTGGCGCCGGCCCGGTGGCACCGGCGGCAGGACTTCCACCGCTACGCCCGCAGCGCCCAGCATCTGGAGCGGATGGTGCTCGACAGCCGGGCGCTGGCCCGCCGGTCGGCGACCCTGCTCCAGTACGGCGAACCCGCGCCGGTCGAGCTGGCGGACGCGGTGTCCCGGTTCGCGAACGCGATCCGCGAACTGCGGCGGGAGTGCCAGGGTGGCGAATCGCCGGAGCGCAGCCGGCAACTGGTGCTGGAGGCGGCCGAACTGGCCGGCCGGGCCTGGGCCGAGGGGGTCGGCAACTTCGGCGACACCGTGGTGACCGACCTGCGTACCGCCGCGAGCGACCTGCTCCGGTCGATCGGGTGCGAGCCGGACGAGGCCAACCGGTTGGTCCGGCAGGCCGCCGGCGCCGGCGAGTTCGCCCGGCGGCCACCCGCCCGGGGCCGGCTGGAACGCCGGGTGCGGCCGATGTCGTCCGGCCGTGCCCGGCGGACGCGCCGGCACCGCCGACGCGGACGGGCCGGCCTCCCCGGCAGGGGGAGACCAGCCCGCTGATCCGTCCAGGTCAGGACGAGTAGCCGCGCTCGGCGATCCAGTTGGCGACCTTCTCCAGGGTCATCCAGTACTCGGCCACCGGGCTGGCCGGGTCGGCGACCCGGATCAGGTCACCGCCATCGCGGTAGCCCACCAGGGTCAGGTAGTGGCCACCCTCGTACGAGTGCGGGTTGCCCTCGGTGTCCACCGCGGTGCCCTTGACGTTGGCCACCACCGGCCGGCCGGCGTCCAGCGCGTCCAGCACGTCGGCACGCAGCCGGTCGACCTCCTCCGGCTTGGCGACCGAACCGCGGATCTCGGTGGTCTTGTACCGGCCGCCGGTCAGCTCGTTGAGCACCCGGGTGGTGTCCAGCGCCGAGTCGGTGCCGGCCTCGGTGGTGCCCAGCCGCTTCGCGACCTCGTCCTGGGACAGCGCCTTGCCCTGGGCGGACAGCGCGATCCGGGTGGCGGCGGGGCCGCAGTAGTAGAAGTTGGGCTGCGCCTGGTACTCGATGCCGACGGTGCGCTCCGCGCGCTTGTCGGCGCGGCCGCCCTTGTCGGCGCGGTCGCCCTTGTCGCTGTGCGGCGAGGCGACCGGGGCGGTTCCGGCCGGCGCGGCCTGGGCGGCCATCGCGGGGCCGGCGACGCACCCGCCGGCCACCAGCAGCCCGGCGACGGACAGACCGCTCTTCTTCAGGATCGGGTTCATGGGTCGGGCTCCAATCGGGGGGTTGTCGGCTCCGGGAAACCGGGGCCGCGTGCACCGGGAAAGGCGCTCGGCTCAAGGGATCCGGGCAGGCCCGGGCCGGGTCGGCCACGGGCGTACCGGGGGATGTAACGGCCCTGCTCCGACCGGCATTCCGCTCGGTCGGTGGGGCGCCCCGGCAGTACGACCAGGTGCAACAGCGGCAGCAGCGGCAGGATTCCGGGGCGCTGGGACGCCGTCGGCGGATCCCCCAGCCGGGCACGAACCGGTCATCAGGCGCGGCCGGGACGGCAGGGCGCGGTACGGGGCGTCGGACTCGCCGGTCAGGCGGCGATCCGGGTCGGGCGGTGCGACGCGGTCAGAGCGCGCCCAGCACCCGGGTCACGGAGATCTCGATGACCACCCGCTCCGGATTCGCCCGCGGTGTCCGGTAGCGTTCGGCGTACCGGCGTTCGGCCTCGGCGACGGCGTCGGGTTCCGACCGGAGGACCGCCCGCCCCTCCACGGTCAGCCAGCGGCGTCCGTCCACCTGGCAGACGGCCACCGGCGCCCCCTCGGGGCCGGCGGCGGCGACCTGCCGGGCCTTGTGCGAGCCACCGCTGGTGATCACCCGGGCCAGCCCCGCCTCCGGGTCGACGGTGACCCCGACCGGTACCACGTGCGGGGTGCCGTCGGCGCGCAGGGTAGTCAGCGTGGCCAGGTGTCGCTCCCGGCAGAACGCGACGACCCGCTCGTCCCGAAGGTCCAACCGATGCGCCGGCATGCCCGTCCCCTGTCTCGTGGTGCGGCACCGATCATGACACGCGGCGCCGGGGGCGGCTCAGGAGACGGGACGACGGACCCGGCCGGGACCGGGCGGGGTGCCGGGCTGGCCGGGCAGCGGCCGGGCCGCCGCCCGACGCTTGGCGGCCAGCCGGGTGAGGTAGATCAACGCGCCGGCCAGCACGCCCATGTCGTCGAGGTAGATCGGGTCGGGGAGCAGGTCCACCGGAAAGATGGCGTAGATCAGCGCGCCGTAGAAGGCGACCTTGCCGCCGCCGCCGAGATCGCCGAGCAGCCGTCGGGCCCGGACCACCCGGACGGCCAGCCACACGGCGCCGGCGAGCATGGCGACCACCAGGACGCCGACGACCGCCACGATGAGCCACGCCTCACGGGACATACCCTCACGCTAGCCCGGCCCGCCCACCCCCGCCCGGTCGGGGAGCGACCCGCGCCGGGTTCAGTACGCGGCCACCGCCGCCCGACCCCGGGCGACCGCAGGCAGCTCCCGGGTCTGCTCGATCGCGGACGTGCGCGGGCTCTCGGCCAGCGGCAGCAGCGACGGGGCCTCCTCGGGGCGGCGGTCGGTCGCGGCGAACGCCTCCTCCCGCAGGCTGCGCGCGGCGGCTACGGCCACCTCGGCGGCCCGCCAGGCGGCCTGCTCCCGCTCCCGGGCCGCCTCCTGCCGGGCGAGCAGGTTGTCCCGGATCGCCCGGCGGAGCACCAGTTCCTGCTCGACGGGGTGCCGCCGTGGGTCCCAGCCGTTGCGGTGGGCGAAGACATCGCTGAGCTGCTCCACCGACAGTTCCCGCCGCCAGTACGCGTCCAGCGCGGCGCGGTGCAGGAAGCGCTCGCGGTCGGCGTACTCGGCGGGGGTGCGGCCGGTGCGGGGCAGCGGCAGGGCCGCGGCCGCCGCCAGCCGTCGGACGTCCGCCTCGGCGGCCTCGTACGCCTGCCAGGCCTGCTCGACCTCCTCCTGCGCGGCCAGCCACTCGGCCCGGCGGCGCTGGGCGGTGGCGGTCGCCCGCTCCGCGGCCACCGCGACCTCCGCCGCGTAGCGGGCCCGCTCGCGCTCCTCTTCGGCCAGTTCGAGCTGGGTCGGCATCGCCGCCTGCCGGATGCGGGCGCCGGCGTCGGAGCGGAGGCGGCCCGGTCGCAGCAGCAGGCCGGTGACGATGACGGCCACCACGCCGAGCAGGCTCAACCAGATCGCGGCGGCCCGGGGGACGTCGGGTAGGACGGCGGAGAGCACGGTTCGCATCAGCAGCACCTCACGGCGGCAGGGAGGGATCGACGGTCACGGGCCCGGTCGTGCGGGTGCGACGGGGCGGCACCGGCGGGGGCCAGCGCGCCGGGCGCGTCGCGCACCTCAGCCCGTCGGCCGAGCGGGCACCAACGCGGCGACGGGCTGACGGTCAGGCGGTGGGCGGACCGCGCCGCGCCGGCTCGCCACGTCCGGGACCGGCCACCGGCCCGTCGGGCCGGGAGGTGGCCACCGGGTCGGCGATCACCGGGGTGGCGGGCTGGGTGGCCCCCGGCGGCGTGGTGGTGGTGGCGTCCATGGTCGGCGCCGCCGCGGTCGGCGCGGCCTCGGGACGCAGCTCGTCGACCCGGCTCGTCACGGCGACCGGCCGGAGTTGGGCGGCGGTGCCGGCCGGTTCGGTGGCGGTCGCGGCGGTCACCCCGCCGAGGCCGACGACGAGCACCAGCGCCGTAGCCGCCAGGCGGGTCATCGCCCGCAGCCCGCGCAGCGTGACCGACCACAACGGGTGAGCGGACGCTACGGAGGGCACGTCACCAACCTATCGTCCGATTCGGGTGGTCGCAGCACGGCGACGGGGGACGGTGACCGACGCCACGCGAGTGCGGTGTGGACGGTCGCCGCCCATCCGGCGGAACGACGACAGCCCATCCGGTGGTTGCCCGCCGGATGGGCCGTCGTCGGCGTGTCGCCGGTCAGCGATCGGTGCCGAGCACCGGTGGCGCGGCGTCCGCGCCGTCCTGCCAGACCATGTCGTCCTCGGTGAGCCAGGTCAGTCGGTCGTCCGAGGTGTCGTCGTCGTGCTGCCCGCGGCCGCCGAGCACACCGGCTCGGTTGGCCGCCCGGCCCTGTCGGGCGGTGGCGGCGTCCCGGGCCGCGCCGTCGGCGCCCTGCCCGCCCATGCCGCGCCCGACCCCGCTGGCCGACCTGGTTTCGGCCGCCGCCGTGCCGCCGGTGGGCCGGACCGAGGTGGTCGGCGTGCTGCCGCTCGAGCCGGCCAGCGCGGCGGTGCCGATCAGCCCGGCGCCCGCCCCACCGATGAGCAGGCCGGGCCCGGTGCCGGCCGAGGCCGCCGCCGTGCCGCCGCCGAGGCCGACCGCCGGCCCGCTACCGAGCGGCGAACCGCCGGTCAGCGGGTTGGCTCCGGCGAGCGAGGTGCCGAGATCGGTGCCGGTCGTGCCGTCGATGGTGCCCGGGGCGCCGCCGGTGGGGGCGCCGCCACCGGATCCGCCGCTCGGGCCGGGCGCGGGCTGGCCGGGGCCCGCCACGGTGTTGCCGCCGGTCTGCGGGCCGAGGCCGGTGCTGGTCGGCGCGGCCGTCGGCGTGGTCGCCCCGGGACCGCCGCGCGGCGCCGAGGAGTCACCGCTGACGGTGTCCGGGGTGTCCGGCGGAGGCGGCGGCGGCGGGACCAGCCGGCCGTACGCCGAGAGGTCGTAGCCGGCGGCCAGTTCGGCCACCACGTTGACCATGCGCTGGTGCGCCTTCTCCTGCTCGGCCTTGTCCTGCTGGTGGCCGAGCAGCCCGCCGACGATCACGCCCGGCACGCCGAAGACCGCGCCCTTCATCGCACCGGAGGCGGCCTTGTCGTGGTCGTCGGTCTCCTCCGGGCTCTCCGCCTGCTTGTGCGCGGTGCGCAGCTGGTCGGCCATCAGGGTCAGCGCGCGGCTGAGGTCGGCCATCCCCTCGCCGAGGGTGTCCGAATAGCTCACGATGAAGTCCAGCCGGCGCTGGAACTCCCGCCCGGCCTCGCCCGTCCAGGTGTTGGCGAGCTTGTCGAGGTCGCCGCCGAGCTCCTTGCCGAGGCCGTCGAGGATGCCCTTGAGCGAGGTCCACTGGGCGGCCAGGTCGTCGATCTGGCTCGGCTTGCCGGCCATCACGCCGTTGTAGAGCTCCTCGTGGCTGACGTTCTGGTAGCGCGCGGTGTACTCAGACACGCGGGTCCTCCTGCCGCTTCAGCGCGTCGTCGACGCCGGTCAGCGCGGCGGCGATGTCGGCGGCGTTGGCCGCGTTGCGCGCCTCGGCCGTCCGGTAGTTGGCCAGGATGGTGGCGGTGGCGCTCTGCGCCGCCTCGACCGCCCGACGCAGCCGACCGACCTGCTCCACGTAGGACAGGTGGATGTCAGAGTACTTGCGGGCGTTGCTGGTGGCGTCGGTGAAGGTGCCCAGCGCCGGAGGCTGGCACTGCATCTCGGTGTTGAGCTTCTTCAGCACCGTCTCCGCCTGGGTCAGCCGGCCGGCCAACCGCTGGTGGAAGTCCTCCAGGGACATCAGGTCGACTGTCGTGCGCCCGGTCATGGCAGCATCCCCGTACGTCTGGTCGATAACCGTTGCCGATGTTCAGGTTAGTCGACGGCCGCGAGCCGGGCGACCCGCTGTTCGCACCGTGGACCGGCCTACCCGCCGACGGCCGGTGACGGGGATGCCGCCGGCCCGGCCGGCTCCGCCGCGCCGGGCTCGTAAATGGACAGTGCGGCCCCCCGCTCCAGGGTGGGCCCGGTGGGGATCAGCGCCAGCAGCGACGAGGGCACCGCCAGCGGGGTGACACCCCCGTAGCCCAGGGCGGTCATCGCGTCGCCCGACCGGGTGCCCAGCGGGTAGCGGACGCCCTGGGCACTGATCAGGTAGACCGTCGAGCCGGGTGCGGCCGTACCGCCCTCCCCGGCGCCCGTCGTCGCCTGGACCAGCACGCCCTTGCCGCCGGAGAGCAGCACGGCGTCGGCCGTACGCACCGCGTCGCGGGCGCTCTGCCGGACCGGCAGCGGCCCGGCCGCGCTCGCGGCCGCGGTCAGCTCCGCCGGGGCCCGGTCGAAGACCTCCAGCGTGGTGGTGGGTGGCCCGCCGCCCGCCCCCGCCCGGTAGGTCGCGCAGAGCACCGTCTGACCCGCGCGGACCGGGTACAGGGCGGGCAGCGTCTGCGGCATCCCGTTCTCCTCCACCCGCTGCTCGCTGAACAGCCGGCCGGCCTGGTCCGGGGTGATGTCGGTGACCGTGCCGCCGTCGCGCAGCAGCAACAGCGCGCTGAGCTCGCCGATCGAGGCCAGGCCGTCGCGGGTGAGCACGTAGTGCCGGCCGGCGGCCCGGAAGACCTGCCCGATCCGGGCCGGAGCGTCGCCGACGGCGACCTCGCTGCTCTCGTCCTCGCCGTCGATGGCCGGCTCGCGCAGCGCGGGACCCGCCGGGACCGCGTTGAGCAGCTGGTGGCCGACGGTGAGCGTGGGCGCGCCGGCCATCCGCAGCGCGGCGATCGCCGGGTCGCCCCCCACCACCTGGAGCCGGAGGTTGTTGGTGAGCAGGTGCCGCTGGTCGTCCACCGACACCAGCACCGCGCGGTCGCCCAGCGGCACGCCGCCGGCGAGCGGCCGGTCGATCACCACCCGGGTGCTGGACCGGCGGGGGTCGGCCGGATCGGGGACGTCGCAGACCGACCAGGGCAGACCGGTCAGCGACTTGCGGTCGGGCAGCGCGTCCGGGGCGCCGACGATGCCGACGGTACGTCCGCGCGACCGGTCCCGGATCGACGCCTGCGACATGGTCCGGACCGGCGGGTCCGCCTCGTTGAGGATCAGCCGGGCCGAGGCGTAGTTGAGCGTCGGGTGCAGTTGCCCGTCCTCGAGGTAGACGTACGTCGCGCCGGTCTCCCGCTCGATCACCAGGGTGTTCGGCTCCAGCGGCGCGGTGTTGCCGGTGAGCTGCCCGTACGCGCCGGCGCCGCCGAGCACCACCGCCGCGGCGATCACGCTGCCGAAGACCGCCATGCCGAGCCGCCGCATGGGCAGGTTGCTGGTCTCGGGGTCGCCCGACAGCAACGCCGAGACGATCCGGCGGGTGACGAAGCGGTACGCCTGCACCTGATCGCGGCGGGTCCGCATGACTTACCTCCGGCGGGGTGGGTCCGCGACGATCAGGTCCGAGTCGTGTCGCGGGCTTCCCTACGATAAGGGGCCGTCGACGGGTCACCGGGACCAGCGCCCGTGCCCCGGTCGCGACGGGATGCCCCACCGTCCAGAAAGGACTGCCACCGATGACGCAGGTTCAGGCGCCACCCGGCCGTACGGCCACGGACCCGTCCGGCGTCGCGGAGCGGCCGGTCACCCCGGCCGACCGGCGCGAACGCGGACGGATCGGCCCGGTCGTCGTCGGGCAGCTCGTGCTGGTGGAACTCTGCGGGCTGGGCGTCTGGGCGGCGCTGGGCGGGCCCGGCTGGCTGGCCGGCACGGTGGCCGCCGTGGCCGTGCTGGTCGTGGTCGCCGCCTTCGCCCGCCGGGGCGGCCGCTGGTGGTACGAGGACCTGATGCTGCGGCGCCGGCTGCGGCGCCGCCGGGAGCGGGCCCGCAGCACGGTGGCGGCGGGCGCCGGCGCCGACCCGCGACTGGCCGCGCTCGCTCCCGAGTTGAGTGTGATTGAACTCACAGACCGCGGCACCAGGCTCGGCATCGGGCAGGACGGGCAGGGCTGGTTCGCGGCGGTGGCGGTGCAGGCCCGCGCCGGCGCGCCCGCCGGTTCGACGGAGGCGTCGGTGGTGGACCGGGCGCTGCGGGTGCTCGCCGACTTCACCGGGCCGGTCAGCCTCGCCCAGGTGGTCTCGCACACCCTGGTCTGGTACCCGGCGCCGGGCGCGCCGCCGGCGGCCCACCGTACGGTCTGGGTGGCGTTGCGGCTCTCCGTGCGGGACGCCCGGGTGGAGGCGGTCAGCCGGGGCGGCGGGATGCCCGGCGTGCACCGCACCCTGGCGGCCGGCATCGGCCGGCTGGGCAAGGCGCTGACCGCCGCCGGGCTGGCCCACCGCGCGCTCGGCCGCGACGAACTGCGGGCGGCGGTGGTCTCGGCCGCCGGGCTGGACCTCGCCCCGGCACCGCCCGCCGAGACCTGGACCGGGTTGCGTGGCGGTGGCTGGACGCAGCGCTGCCTCGCGCTGCGGGCCCGGGCCGGCACCCCGTTCGGTGCGCTGGTGGACGCAGTGACCGCGACCTCCGCGCCGTCACACACGCTGGCCGCCGCGGTGCTGCCGGGCGGGCGCACCGTGCCGCTGCTCCGCGTCGCGGCGCTGGACGACCAC
This sequence comes from Micromonospora sp. LZ34, assembly GCF_052981855.1. Lineage (NCBI taxonomy): Bacteria > Bacillati > Actinomycetota > Actinomycetes > Micromonosporales > Micromonosporaceae > Micromonospora > Micromonospora sp. LZ34. The sequence goes on along the minus strand of NZ_JBRIQN010000010.1, from coordinate 74,477 downwards.
GTCGAGGCGCTGGTCAAGGTGGTGCGGGACGTCGCCCGCCGGTCCGGCGCACCGGGTCGCCCGGTGGACGGCGAGCACGCCCCCGGCGTCTACGCCACCGCCCCGGTCGCCCGCACCGTCAGCACCGCTCCCACCACCCGCTGACCCCACTCCGGACCAGGCCCCGGTGGGTGCGCCGGATCGGGGTCAGGGGCGGAGGTTGACGATCCAGCCGTAGAGCCCGAGGACCCAGACGGCCAGCGGGACCAGCGAGATGATCAGCATGATCTCGACGATGTCCAGCAGCCGGCCCCAGACCGGCGAGATCCGCTTGCCGGCCACGGTCAGCCCGTAGATCAGGCTCACCACGGCCGCCAGCAGCAGCCCGCCGAGGACCACCCCGAGGCGGACCGCCAGCGAGCCGCCGGCGAACGCGGCGGCGGCGGCCAGGCCGAGCCCGACGGTGCCGGTGACCAGCACCGGAACGCGCTGGGCGCGGCCGAGGAGCGGCCGGGCCCGGAGCAGCGACAGCAGGGCCAGCACGAGGCAGAGCAGCACCGCCGACAGCCGGCCGTCGAGGGCGAGCACCACCTGGGCGCCGAGCACCAGCAGCGACACCGTCCAGAGCAGACCGGTCAGGAACGCGTCCGCCCGCTCGCTGAGCTGGAGCACCCGCCGGCCGTCCACCGACTCGGCGTCGGTCTTCAGGTCGTCCGGGCCGGTCGGGATGGACGGGACGGGCAGCCGGGCCAGCCGGTAGGCGAACATCGGCAGCGCCGGCACCGCGCCGAACGCGACCGCGGCGACCACCGCCGCGGCGGCCGGCGCGCCGATGCCGAAGGCGAGGCAGAGCAGCGCCCCGAGGCCGACCGCGGCGCCGACCCCGACCGCGCCGAAGAAGAGCGGCAGCCGGTCGCCGACGGCCAGCACCGCCACCGCGGCGCAGACCACCACCGCGGTGGCGGCCAGCAGCACGTGCGGAGCGGCCAGTTCGGACAGTCGCCGGTCGCCGGCGAGCAGCAGCAGACCGCCGACGGCCGCGTGACCGAGGCCCACCACCCCCAGCACCGCGCCGGTGCTGCTGTCGCCGGCCGCCCGGGACAGCACCGCGGCGGTGACCAGCAGCGCCACCGCGACCAGCAGCGCGGCCAGCGCGCCGGGCAGTTGCGGCGGCCCGACGAAGAGCGCGGCCAGCGCGCCCGCCCCGAGCGCCGCCGCGGCGAACAGCACCGCGAACGACCGGGTGGTGCCGACCTGCCAGGCGCCCGGGCGCTGGTTGGTGGCGGTGGCCACGGCGTCCACCACGTCGTCGAAGACGATCTCCGGCGCGGCGGCGGCGCGCGGGTTGAAGTAGAGCACCTCGCCGTCGCGGATGCCGAGCTGCGCGGGGGTGCGGCCGCCGTCGAGCGGCTGCCCGCCGAGCCGGGCCAGGCTCCACCCGCCGTGCCGCACGCCCTCGTCGGCCAGGTCCTCGCCGGCGTAGCGCAGCAGCGTGGGCAGCAGGTCGGCCAACGGCACGTCGGAGGGGAGCGCGAGATCCATCCGGGTGCGGGGCGCCACGATGGTGATCCGGCTCAGGCCACCGGTCGCCGTCTTCGTCGCCACAGTGGCCTCCTCGCGCTCTTCTACGATGACCCCGGCCGGCACGTCGCCCCGTGGGTCCATGACGCCCACGGGAGATTACCTACGATGGCGGGCACGTACGATGCCCACCCGACGACTCCCGTCGTTGGCAGGTGCTTCGTCAGGGCCGCTTCTGGGGAGGAGACAGCCGTGAGCACGGTGGTGTTCCGCCGGCTCCCGCGTCAGCCGGGACCGGCCCTACCGCGGGGTGAGCTGCTGCTGGAGTCCCCTCCGGAGCTTCCGGAGCCGACGCCCCGCGGCATGGGGCAGCTGCTGATGATCCTGCCGATGGTCTGCGGCGTGGGCGCGATGGCGTTCCTCTATGCCGGCCGGGGCGGCGGCATGATGACGTACGTCGCCGGCGGGCTCTTCGGCGTGTCGATGCTCGGCATGGCGATCGGCTCGCTCAGTAACGGCAACAACGACAAGGCCGAGCTGAACGCCGACCGGCGCGACTACATGCGCTACCTGGCCCAGATGCGCAAGCGGACGCGGCGCGCGGCCGAGCAGCAGCGGGCGGCGATGACCTGGCGCCACCCCGAGCCGGACGCGCTCTGGTCGATCGCCGCGTCCCGCCGGCTCTGGGAGCGCCGGATCACCGAGGACGACTTCGGCGAGACCCGGATCGCCACCGGCCCGCAGCGTCTCGCGGTGGAGATCGTGCCGCCGGAGACCAAGCCGGTCGAGGACCTGGAGCCGATGAGCGCGATCGCGTTGCGGCGCTTCGTCCGCGCGCACTCGACCGTGCCGGACCTGCCGACCGCGCTGTCGGTGCGCGCGTTCAGCCGGGTGGTGCTGCGCGGCGAGCGGGAGCCGGTGCTCGACCTGGCCCGGGCCGCGCTCGGCCAGCTGGCCACCTTCCACGCCCCGGACGACCTGGTCGTCGCGGTGGTCGCCGCGGTGGACCGGCAGGCCGCCTGGGACTGGGTGAAGTGGCTGCCGCACACCCAGCACGGCTCCCGCACCGACGCCGCCGGCGCCCGCCGGCTGGTCTTCGCCCACCTCGCCGAGGCGGAGGAGGCGCTCGCCGGCGAGCTGGCCGGCCGGCCCCGGTTCGCCCCGGAGGCGAAGCCGCTGACCACCATGCCGCACGTGGTGGTGGTGATCGACGGCGGCGAGGTCTCGCCGACCTGCCAGCTGATGGGGCCGGGGCTGCTCGGCGCCACCGTCATCGACCTCTCCGGCACCGTGCCGCGGGACGCCGGCCGCTGGCTGCTCTGCCTCGACGCGGGCGACGGCAGCTCGCTCGACCTGGTCCGCGGCGCGTCCACCTCCCGGCTCGGCCGCCCCGACCGGCTCAGCGCCGCCGCCGCCGAGGGGCTGGCCCGGCAGATCGCCCCCTACCGGCTCTCCCAGCAGCAGACCAGCAGCGAGGAGCCGCTGTCGCGCAGCATGGAGCTGCCCGACCTGCTCGGCGTCGGCGACGCCGCCGCGGTCGACGTGCAGCAGACCTGGCGGCCCCGCGGCCACCGGGACCGGCTGCGCATCCCGCTCGGTCTCGGGCCGGACGGCAACGTGGTGGAGCTGGACTTCAAGGAGTCCGCGCACGAGGGCATGGGTCCACACGGTCTGGTCATCGGCGCGACCGGTTCCGGCAAGAGCGAGCTGCTGCGTACGGTGGTCGCCGCGCTGGCCGTGACGCACTCCTCCGAGGAGCTCAACTTCGTCCTGGTCGACTTCAAGGGTGGCGCCACCTTCGCCTCGCTGGAGGCGCTGCCGCACACCAGCGCGGTGATCACCAACCTGGCCGACGAGCTGCCTCTGGTCGACCGGATGCGGGACGCGCTGGCCGGTGAGATGAACCGCCGGCAGGAGGTGCTGCGGGCGGCCGGCAACTACGTCTCCCGCTTCGACTACGAGAAGGCCCGGGCGGCCGGCGAGCCGCTGGACCCGATGCCCAGCCTGCTGATCATCTGCGACGAGTTCAGTGAGCTGCTGGCCGCCAAGCCCGACTTCATCGACCTCTTCGTGATGATCGGCCGGCTGGGCCGGTCGCTCGGCGTGCACCTGCTGCTGGCCAGCCAGCGCCTCGAGGAGGGCAAGCTGCGCGGGCTGGACACCCACCTGTCGTACCGGATCGGTCTGCGCACCTTCTCGGCGGTGGAGAGCCGGATCGTGCTCGGCGTGCCGGACGCGTACGAGCTGCCCAGCGCGCCGGGGCACGGCTATCTGAAGACCGACACCAGCACCATGCTCCGGTTCCGCGCCGCGTACGTGTCGGGGCCCTACCGGGCGCCGGGCGAGCAGGCGTCGGCGTCGCAGGCGATGGTGCAGCGCCGGATCGTGCCGTACGGGGTGAACTTCGTGCCGGTGCGGCAGCCGCAGGTGCCGGTGGAGGCCACGCCGGAGCCGGAGCAGCCGGCCGACGGCAAGGCCGTGGCCATGCTCGACGTGCTGATCGAGCGGCTCAAGGGGCGGGGCCGCCCGGCGCACCAGGTGTGGCTGCCGCCGCTGGCCGAACCGCCGAGCCTGGGCGAGCTGCTCCCGCCGCTGACCGCGGACCCGACGTACGGGTTGTGCACCGCGTCCTGGCCGGGCCGGGGCCGGCTCACCGTGCCGGTCGGCGTGGTCGACCGGCCGTACGAGCAGCGCCGCGACCCGATGATGGTGGAGCTGGCCGGCGCCGGCGGCAACGTGGTGATCGTCGGCGCCTCGCTGAGCGGCAAGAGCACCATGCTGCGCTCGATGCTCGCCTCGCTGGCGCTCACCCACACCCCGCGCGAGGTGCAGTTCTTCTGCCTCGACTTCGGCGGCGGCGCGCTGCGCAGCCTGGAAGGGCTGCCGCACATGGCCGGGGTGGCCGGCCGGCGGGACACCGAGGCGGTGCGCCGCACGGTGGCCGAGGTGGTGGCCGTCATCGACGACCGCGAGGTGCGGTTCGCCCAGCACGGCATCGACTCGGTGGCGAGCTACCGCCGGCGCCGGGCAGCCGGCGAGTTCGCCGACGACCCGTTCGGCGACGTCTTCCTGGTGGTGGACGGCTGGAACACGCTGCGCCAGGAGTACGAGGAGCTGGAGCAGACCATCACCAACCTGGCCAACCGGGGGCTCGGTTTCGGCGTACACGTGGTGGTCACCGCCGTGCGGTGGGCGGAGATCCGGATCAACATGCGCGACCTGCTCGGCACCAAGCTGGAGCTGCGGCTCGGCGACGCGGCCGAGTCGGAGATCGACCGCCGGGCGGCGGCGAACGTCCCGGAGAAGACCCCGGGACGCGGCCTGACCCGCGACAAGCTGCACTTCCTCGCCGCCATCTCGCGGATCGACGGGCGCCGGGACATCGACGACCTCACCGAGGCCTCGGCGGCCCTGGCCGGGCACGTGGCGGCCAACTGGCCCGGCCGCCCGGCGCCGAAGGTGCGGCTGCTGCCGCGCAAGCTGCCGGTCGCCGAGCTGGCCCGGGTCGTCGACCGTTCGGCGCCCGGCCTGCCGATCGGCGTCAACGAGTCGGCGCTCGCGCCGGTCTACCTCGACCTGGCCAACGAGCCGCACCTGACGGTCTTCGGCGACGCCGAGTGCGGCAAGACGAACCTGCTGCGGCTGATCGCCCGGGGCATCACCGAGCGGTACACCCCGGCCCAGGCCCGGCTGGTGATCGCCGACTACCGGCGCGGGCTGCTCGGCGCCGTTGAGGGCGACCACCTGCTCGACTACGCCCCGTCCAACCAGGCGTTCGCGCAGGGGCTCGGCTCGATCCGCAGCGCCCTGTCCAACCGGCTGCCCGGGCCGGACGTCACCACCGCCCAGCTGCGCGACCGCAGCTGGTGGAAGGGGCCGGACCTCTACATCCTGGTCGACGACTACGACCTGGTCGCCTCGGGCGGCAGCAACCCGCTCAGCGCGCTGCACGAACTGCTGCCCCAGGCCCGCGACATCGGCCTGCACCTGATCATCACGCGGCGGGTCGGCGGCGTGGCCCGGGCGCTCTACGAGCCGGTGCTGCAACGCCTGCGCGAGCTGGACTCGCCCGGCCTGCTGATGTCCGGCAACCGGGAGGAGGGCGCCGTCTTCGGCACCCTGCGGCCGAGCCCGCAGCCGCCGGGTCGGGGCACCCTGGTGCGCCGCCGCGACGGCCAACAGCTGATTCAGACCGCCTGGTCGGAGCCGGCCTGATCCGGCGTCCTGCCGGCCGTGACCGGGTCGAGTGAGAGGTGGGTGGTCGCGTGTGGGAGTTCTGGTCCTTCGTGTACGCGCTCGCGACCATTCCCGTCTTCCTCGTCCTCGGGCTGGTCGCGCAGCTCAGCGGCGCGCCGGGGGCGAAGCGGGCGATGGAGATCGTCGTCCTCAGCGCGGTCGCGGCGCTGGCCGCCCCGCTCGCCGCGACGGCCGGCACCAGCCCGGTGCGGTGGAGCCTGGCCGTGCTGCTCGCCGTCACCTTCGTCGTCGGTCTGGTGCTGCACGTCCGGTCGTATCCACGCTCTTCGTGATCGGCGCGCCTGGTTCCGGGCCGGTCGCGATGCCGTCACAGTGGGCGAGACAGGGCTGCGCCTGCTGGACGCGGTCCGCTACGGTCTTCAGAGGAGTGTCCGTCGGTGGGGTGTTTGCCTTGCCGCGGGGGAGGGCGCGGCAGATCCGCCGCCACAAGGAGACGGAAGGGTGTGAAGCATGGCGTTCGAGGTCGAAGCAGCGACTCTGCATACCGCCGCGAGTGACGTGCGGTCCACGCGCAGCGAGGTCGACGGCGAGCTGAAGAAGCTGTGGAACGTGGTCGACGACCTGGCCATCGCCTGGAAGGGCCAGGCGTCCACGGGCTTCCAGCAGCTCATGCAGCGCTGGAACGAGGACACGGCCAAGCTGCTGACGGCGATGGACAACATCGCCGACCTGCTCGACAAGTCGGGTACGACGCACCAGGTCAACGACGAAGAGCAGCAGCAGATGCTGGACAAGTTCCACTCTGCACTCAACCCGTGATCCGCCGAGACGAGCAGGGGAGGAACTCATGAGCATCAAGGTCGACTACGCGGTCCTCGAGAGCAGCAACCAGCAGATGCTGGCCATCTCGCGGACCATCGACGAGAAGCTGGACACGCTGCGCTCGATGCTGAGCAAGCTGCAGTGGGACGGCCAGGACCGCGCCGCCTACGAGCAGCACCAGGCGCAGTGGGACGCCGCCGTGCGGGACATCAACAAGATCCTGAACGACATCGGTGGCGCGGTGGGCATCGCCCGCGAGAACTACGTCAGCACCGAGATGAGCAACGCCAAGGTGTGGGGCTGATCGACCACCGACGCGGCTCCGGTCCGGCTCGACCGGGCCGGAGCCGCGGCGCGTTGTCAGCCGTCGAGGTCCTGGGAGAGCGATGAACACGGAGATTCGTCTCCGCCCGCGGTGGCGGTCCGCCGCCGCGCTGGCACTGGCCGCGGTGATCGGCTCGGGGGCGCTCGCCACGCCCGCCCCGGCGCGCGCCGCCGACACCGTACGCGGTCTGCAGTGGTACCTCGACACGCTGAAGATCCCGCAGGCTCACAAGATCACAAAGGGCCGGGGGGTGACCGTCGCCGTCATCGACTCCGGCGTCGACCCGAACGTGCCCGACCTGCGCGGTCAGGTCCTGCCCGGGCGGGGGATCGGCGGCGATGCCACCGCCGACGGCCGGGGCAGCGACGACGAGATCGCCCACGGCACGGGGATGGCCGGGTTGATCGCCGGCCGGGGCGGCGGCGCCATGCGGCAGCTCGGCATCGCCCCGGAGGCGAAGATCCTGCCGGTCTCGCTCGGCGCCGACCAGACCAACGCGGAGGTGGCGGAGGCGATCCGGTGGGCCGCCGACAACGGCGCGGACGTGATCAACATGTCGTTCGGCGGTCCCGGCGTGCCCGACCCCGAGGAGCGGGCCGCGGTCCAGTACGCCATCGACAAGAACGTCGTGCTGGTCGCCGCGGCCGGCAACCGCAAGCAGGGCGACGCGGACATCGCTCACCCGGCGAACATCCCCGGCGTCATCGCCGTGACCGGGCTGGCCAGGAACGGTGACTTCTTCACCGGCAGCGCGAGCGGTTCCCGGGCCGTGCTGGCCGCGCCGATGGAGGAGATCATCACTCCGCGGCCGACCTCGGTCTCGTCCAACGGCTACAGCGTCGGCAGCGGTACCAGTGAATCCTCCGCGATCGTGGCCGGCGTGGTGGCCCTGGTGCGGGCCAGGTACCCCGACCTCGACGCCGCCAACGTGGTGAACCGGCTCATCCGTACCGCCCGGGACGAGGGTCCCACCGGCCGGGACGACCGGTACGGCTTCGGCGCGGTCGACCCGGTCGGCGCGCTGACCCGTTCGGTGCCGGCGGTCGCGGCGCACCCGCTGCTGTCCGAGGCGGGCGCCGCGCCCGGCGCGTCGGCACCCGGGCCGGCCAGGACGGGCGAGGAGGACGACGGCCCGGCGGTCACGATCGGCACGACCAACAGGACCGGGGCGATCATCCAGGTGGTGCTCTGCGTGGCCGTGCCGCTGGTCGTGCTGATCGTGGTGATCGTGCTGGTGCGCCGGTCCCGCCGCCGCCCACCGGTTGCTCCGGGCGGGCCGCGGCCCGGCGCGCCCGGCTTTCCGCCGCCGCCCGGCATGCCCGCGGCTCCGCCGTTCGGCGCACCCGCGCCCGGCCCGGCACACCCCAGCGGCCCGTACGTCCCGCCGCAGGGCGTGCCGACGCCCGGTGCCTACGCCCCGCCGCCGGGCGCACCGGGGCCCGGTGCCTACGCTCCGCCGCCGGGCGGCCCGATGCCCGGCAATCACCCGCCGCAGCCCGGCAGCGCCGCCTGGCCACCGCCGGGTGCGGCCCCGGCCGGTCCACCGCCGCCGAGCGGGGCTCCGGCGGTACCACCGCCCCCCGCACCGGGCGGACACCAGCAGTAGGACAGATTGTCACTCGGCGACGGGGAGGAACCGATGACGGACGACAGGACCAGGCAGCCGGACGAGTTGAGGGTCGACACACCGACTGTGCCGATCATGCCGACCATCGCGCCCACCGTGGGGGTGAGCGGCTTCACGATGGAGAACGTCAACCGGGCTCAGGTGCCGTCCGGCCTGGTTCCGGGGGCCGGTGATGCCGGCGCCAAGACCGAGTGGGACGCCTCCAGCCTGGACAAGGCCATCGAGTGGCTCGAGTCCACCGGCGACTTCTTGAACAAGCAGTCGTACAAGATGGTCGAGATCTCCGACAAGATGGGCGGCGTGGCCGCCGGCGGCGGGGCGGTCCCGGGCGGCAAGAACCCGCTCGGCAGCTTCGACCGCGCCGGCGACCTGGCACGCAAGCACAGCAGCCTCTTCACCACCACGCAGGAGGGCATCCGCACGCTGGCGGAGAACCTCTACAAGGCGGCGAACGCACTGCGCAAGGTCAAGGAGAACTACGAGACGGCCGAGGACGCGAACGCGATGTCGGCCGCCGAGATGGAGCGTGCCTTCACCAGCGCCTCCAGCAACCGGGGCAAGTCGTAGACGGGGAGGGTGACCGGTGCCGAGCTGGGAAGAGATGTGTCAGCAGATCGTCATCGACGGTCGGCCGGGTGACGTGGCCAGTGCCGCGCTCGGCTGGGAACAGCTGCTGAAGAACGTCAACAACGTCAAGGAGAGCCTGGAGACCAACGTCAAGGATCTCGGCGAGGTGTGGAAGGGCCCGGCGTACGAGGCCTTCAAGACGCACATCACCGGGATCGCGAAGCAGGCCGGTCAGCTCGTCGAGGACGCCGAGAACCACAACGGCATCGTCCGGTCGCTGAACGACGCGGCGGACAAGCTCACCGCCGCGCAGCGCGAGTTCCCGATTCCGGCCACCTGCGTCAACGACGTGCTGGAGGCCCGCAACGGGCGGCTGGTGATCAGCGCCGGCTTCTTCGAGATGAAGGTGAAGCCGGACTTCCTCGGCTGGCTCGACCCGATCAGCGCGCTCGCCGACTGGATCAACGACAGGTCCGAGGAAGCGGCCCAGGTCTACAACCAGGTCAGCGGGGAATACTCCACCATCGACTCCGGCACCCCGGGTCGGGCCACCCCGCCGGAGCTCACCAACCCGGACGTGAAGACGCCGAATCTCGGTGGTGGCCCCGGGGCGGGCAGCACCGGCAGCGTGCCGGGCATCGGCGGCTCTCCGTCGACCGGTGGTCTCGGCAGCTCGCCGTCGTTGAACGCCGCCGGGATGCCCGACACCGGCTCCCCCGGGATCGGCTCGGGCGCGCACCCGGACCTCTCCGGCGGGTACGGCTCGGGCGCCGGCGGCTACCCCGGCTCGGGCAGCCTCGCCGACGACTACGGCAGCGGTCTGGCCGGGGCGGGCACCGCGACGCCGCCCGGCCTCGGTGGTGGTGGCGGCGGTCTGCCCGCGACGTCCGGGCTCGGTGGCGGCGGTGGTGGCGGTGGCGGCATGGGCGGCGGAATGATCCCCGGCGGTGGCGCGCTCGGCCGGCCGGTCGCCGCCGGCATGCCGCCGATGATGGGTGGCGGCGCGGCCGGAGCCGGACGCGGCGGTGGCCGCGGCGGGCGGCTCGGTGCCGGTGGCAAGCTGGGCGGCGGCGTCGGGATGGCGCCCGCCATGGGCGGCGGTGCGGCCGGTGGCGCGCGCGGCGGCGGCCGTGCCGGTGCGGGGGCGCGCGGTGCGGGCGTCCGCGGTGCCGGGGTCGCCGGAATGGGCGGCGCCGGCGGGGCCGGCTACGGCGAGGAGGAGGCTCCGCGCAACACCTGGCTGGAAGAGGACGAGGACGTCTGGGGCGCGGACGGCGACGGCGCGCCCGGCGTGCTGCGCTGACCTCGGCCCGAGCGCCGTCCACCGCCACCCCGGCGGCTGGGCGGCGCTCGGCGTTTCCGCGGCGCGGGTCCGAGCCGCGTCGCTCCCGGCGGCGGCCGGGCCGCGGTAACGCCGCTCGGGCAGCGGTCAGCCGCTGACCGCCGCGCCCGGGCGAACCACGGGTTGCCGGTCGGGGTGCCGAGCGGTCAGGCGGTCGCGGTCGGGTCGGCGCCGGTGGGCCGCCGCCCCGGGCGCCAGCCCCGCCGCCGGCCGCGGACCAGGATCGGCTTCACCGCGAGCAGCACCGTGGCCAGCAGCGCCCCGACCGCGGCGACCCAGATCGCCACGGTGCGCTGCCAGCCGAGCGGGTCGTCGGTGGGTGGCGGCGCCGGCAGCGCGCCGGCCGGCGGGTTGCTCCGGGTGCCGAGCAGGCTCGCCACCGCCCGGTACGGGTTGACCACGCCGTACCCCACCTGGGCGTTGTGGCCTTCCGGCGGGCTGTCCGCGGTGCGGGTCAGCCGCTCGGCGACCTGCTCCGGGCCCAGGTCGGGATAGGCGGCGCGGACCAGCGCGGCCACCCCCGAGACGTACGCGGCGGCGAAGCTGGTGCCGCCCTGCGGCTCGGCGAGCCAGCCCTCGCCACCCGGGGCCGGGCCGACGATGTTCAGCCCGGGGGCGGCGATGTCGACGTAGTCGCCGCTGACCGAGCTGCCCACGTGGCCGCCCTGCTCGTCCACCCCGGCCACCGCGATGACCCCCGGATAGGCGGCCGGGTACGCCGGCTGGTCCTGCTGCTGCTCCTGCCGGTTGCCGGCGGCGGCCACCACGACCACCCGCTTCTCCAGCGCGTACTCGATGGCCTCGCCCAGCTCGGGCCGGGGCAGGGTCACCAGGGACAGGTTGATGACGTCGGCACCGTTGTCCACCGCCCATCGGATCGCCTGGGCGATCTGACCGGGCAGCGCCTCGTCGTTGGTGCGCCGGGTGTCCGGCAGCACCCGTACCGGGAGGATCCGGGCCTGCGGCGCGATGCCGCTGAACGGCTGCCCGGTGCCGTCCCGGCCGGCGATGATGCCGGCCACGATCGTGCCGTGCCCGGCCTCGTCGCACTGGCCCTGCTGCTGCTGCAGCCCGTTGAAGTCACGGCCGGCGCGGACCTGTCCCTTGAGGACGGGATGGGTGGCCGAGACCCCCGAATCGATCACCGCGACCGTGACACCGGCGCCCCGGGAGACCCGCCAGGCCGCCGACGGCTCCAGCCGGCGCAGCGGCCAGGGAGCCTGGGCGGGGGCGGCCTGCCCGGCGGGGCCACAACGCGGCGCCGCGGCCGCCGGAGCGGGTGGTACGACCGCGGTGCCGAGCAGGATCGCGGCCACTCCACAGAGGATCGCCCGGACCCGGCGCCCGGTACGGCGGACCCGCGCTGTCCCATCCGGTCGGAAGCTCTCGCGCACGCGCTGAGACTACCGCCGCGCCGCCCGCCGTGCGGTGACGGGAGCACCCGGGTGCCCGGCAGCCGGTCGGGCAGGACCGCCGGCACCCGAGCCGCGCCGGCGGGCGGCGTTCCGTCCCGGTCAGGACGGGGTCAGCCGCGGTCGGCGCCGCCGGTCACCCGCTCCTCGGTGAAGAGCGCCAGCAGGTCGCCGACCTGGCGGTCGGCCTCGGCCGGGTGGCGGAACCGCCCGGCCGGGTTGAGGGTGTACTCGTTACGCCGGCCCACCCGGGTGCGCCGCAGGTAGCCGCCCGCCTCCAGGTCGGCGACGATCGCCTGGGCGGCCCGCTCGGTGATCTCCACCTCGTCGGCGACGTCACGCAGCCGGGCCGTGGGGTTGCGGGCGATGGCGAGCAGCACGTGCCCGTGGTTGGTGAGGAACGTCCAGTTCCGGGTGCTCCCGTTCCCGCCACTCGTCATCGCCATGCCCGCCATGGTATGGCCCGCCGCGCCGGATTTCCGTCTCGCCCTCGCACCGACCCGCCGCACACGAGCGGGCCGGCACGCCGCGGTGGACCCCGCCGCCGAGGGGCGTCACCCGGGGCGATCGGGGGCGTCGCCGGGGCCGGACGGCGTAGCTGGAGCGGGCCGGCCGGGGCTGGCAAGCGTTCGGTGATACATGAAATGCATATCACGCATATCTTGACGTACCTTTGCGCTCGGTGTGACCGTGGTGGCAGCCCGCGTCCGACGTCCGGCCGGGGTCGACCAGGTCGCTTACGTCGAAGGACGAGGTGAGGGGATGAGCCGTCCCGGTTCGCCCGGTGTCCAACCGGGCCCGTCGCGCGAGTCGACGGCGGCGGTGCCGGACACGCCGGCACAGGCGCTCGCCGAGTTGTCCGCCGGCAACCGGAGGTTCGTCACCGGCGCCCCGCGCCATCCCAACCAGGACGCCGGGCACCGCGCCGCGGTCGCCGACGGGCAGCATCCCTTCGCGGTCATCGTGGGCTGCTCCGATTCCCGGCTGGCCGCCGAGATCATCTTCGACCGGGGCCTCGGCGACCTCTTCGTGGTCCGGACCGCCGGGCACACCACCGGCCCCGAAGTGCTCGGCAGCGTCGAGTACGCGGTGACCGTCCTCGGCACGCCGCTGGTGGTGGTGCTCGGGCACGACTCGTGCGGCGCGGTGCAGGCGGCGAAGACGGCGGTGGAGACGAACGCGCCGCCGACCGGTCACCTGCGGGCGATCGTGGACGCCGTCATGCCCAGCCTGCGCCGAGCCGAGGCCGAGGGCGTGGCCGATGTCGACGGGATCGTGGACATCCACATCGCGTGCACCGTCGAGGCGATGCTGGACAGCTCGGCCGTGCTGGCCGCCGAGGTGGCCGCCGGGCGCTGCGCGGTGGTCGGGATGTCGTACCGGCTGGCCGCCGGTGAGGTCCGGACGGTGGCCGCGGTGCCCGGCGACCTGGCCGACCCCGCGGTGGACCCGGCCGCGGCCGTCGCCTGACCGCCACCGCGGCGGCCGTCGCCTGACCGCAACCGCAGCGCCGAAGACGCCTCGAGGGCCGTCCCGCCCGGGAACGGCCCTCGTGTCGTGTCGGCGCGGATGTCGCTAAAGCATTGAGACGTGCACGTGGTCGGTGTGGTTCGACGGCCCGCTGTACGACTTCCAGCCGGTCGCCGGGAACCAGATCTGCCGGTTCCAGATCACGTAGTAGATGCCCAGCCGGTCCGCGTTGCGGATCAGGAACGCGGCGAGGTTGTTGCCGTACATCCGGGTGTCCTTGTTGTGCCAGGGGGCGAAGCCGCTGCGCTGCAGCGACCAGTCGCAGGCCCGGCCCTTGGGGTGCTCCCAGGGGCCACCGGGGCGGTAGCAGCCGACGAACCGGTTGAAGCCGGCCCGCTTGACCTCCTTGTACATGTGCAGCGTCCGGGGGGTGATGCAGCCGGAGGTGGTCGGGTCGTTCTCGCTGCACGACTCGGCCTTCCAGTCGCCGTCCGCGGTGCGGCCGGGGCCGACCCGGGCGACCGGCGAGGTGGCCGACACCAGGCCCCCGGTGAAGCCCAGCCCGCCGACCAGCGCCAGCGCCTTCTCCGCGTCCCGCTTGTTCTTGGCCATCAGGTTGGTCTGCTTCTGCTGCTCGCGGATCTCGGCCTCGAGCGCCAGCTTCGCCTGTTCGGCGCGGTTCTTGACGGCGTTGATCTCGGCGAGCCGCTTGGCGTTGACCATGTTCAGCTCGTCCAGGGCGGTGGCCCGCCGGACGAACGAGTCGGGGCTGTCGGCCTCCAGCAGCATGGCCACGGCGCCGATCCGACCCGTCCGGTACGACTGGGCGGCGATCTGGCTGACCTGCGGGGCGAGCGCGTTCAGCTCGGCCTCCGCCCGGTTGACCTCGAGCGCGAGTTCCAGTTGGCGCTTCTTGGACTTCTCCAGCCGGGACTTCGCCTGCGAGTAGTTCCGGTTGGTCGACTCGATGACGTCCGTGATCAGCTTCGAGTCGTCGTCCTCGTGCCCCGAGGGGGTGGGGGGCTTGGGTGCGGCCGACGCCGGGAGGGGCCCGGCGAGCACAGCCAGGGCCGCGAACACGGCCACCACAGGAGTCACCCAGCGGCGTAGGGGTGCCGTCACAGTGTTCCCTTCCGTCGACCGCCGACCGGGTTAGCTGACGGGTTCGGGGCGGAAGTGGCCCCTACCGCTGTCGCGGACTCACCCCACGTACCTGGGTCCCCGGCTCGCCTGGCGGCGATTGGGCGGCGGCACCGCAGGCGCCGCTGCGCGCCTTCGGCGGTGACCGGCAGCGAGGTTACCCGAGAGTCCACCGGTGGATCTACGTCCCGAAGCCGACTAAATGCGTTATTTCGTAATGGCGGACGGTGACAGGTGACGCGTTTATCAAGCTCACCGGTCTGGACGGTCACGCTGCGGAGTCTCACCATGCGGTGTCCGTGCTCCTGTCCGGATCGGGCCACCCGCTGGGGGTGGCGGAGGACGTGTTTCCGGCGCGCGGCGCGGCGAGCGCCCGCAGGGCGTCGGCCCGGTCCGTGGCCGGCCGGGAAACCGGAGGGGTGCGCGACGGCTCGCCGTCGCCGTCCTCGTCGCCGGCGGGGGGCTTGGCGCGGCCGGCCGTGGTCACCAGCGCGGCGAGCGCGGTGGTCAGCGGCACGGCGGCGATCAGCCCGAGCGTGGCGACCGCGCTGCGGACGATCTCCTGGGCCAGGAACTCGCTGGTCAGGATCTGGGTCACCGACCGGGAGTCCGCGGTGAGCAGGAGCAGCAGCGGCAACGAGGCGCCGGCGTACGCCAGCACGATGGTGTTGACCGTCGAGGCGATGTGCGCCCGGCCGACCCGGGTCGCCGCGCGGTAGAGCTGGAGCCGGGACAGGCCGGGGTTGGCGTGCGCCAGTTCGGTGACCGTCGCCGCCTGGGTCACCGTGACGTCGTCGAGCACACCGAGCGAGCCGATGATGATCCCGGCCAGCAGCAGCCCGTGCAGGTCGACGTTGGCCTGGAACATCGACAGCGTGGTCGCGTCCTCGGAGCCGTACCCGGTGAGGTGGGTGGCGGCGGTGGCGAGGGTGCCGAGCACCCCGGTGAGCACCAGGCTGCCGAGCGTGCCGAGCACCGCCACCGAGGTCTGCGCGGTCACCCCGTGCGTGAGGTACAGCACCACGAACATGATCAGCGCGGCACCGACGATCGCCACCAGCAGGGGCGCCCGGCCGGCGCTGATCCCGGGCAGCACGAAGGTGAGCAGGATGGCGAAGCTGGCCGCCAGGCCGGCCAGCGCGGCGAGCCCGCGCCACCGGCCGAACGCGACGATGGCGGCGGCGAAGAGCACGACCAGCCAGACCAGCGGCTTGCCGCGCTGGTGCTCGGCGATGTTGTAGCTGCTCGCGGTCGGGTCGGCCGGGTCGGTCAGCTCGACCAGGATGATCTCGTCGCCCACCGCGACGGTCGGGGCGCCGGGCCCGGTCGGCACCGGCGTCTGCACCTCCCGGCCGGCGTCCGGCCCGTCGGCCACCTTGACGGTGACCGTGCCGCACGGGCCCGCCGTCGCCTCCGGCGCCTCCGGTGTCGGCGGGCAGGGCTCGGTCACCACCCGGGTGACGGTGCCGTGGTGGCGGGGCGGGTCGGTGCCCTGGTCGGCCCCGGGGGTGTCGCGGGGCCAGAGCAGCAGGGCGGCGACCACGGTGGCGAGGACGAGCGGGACCACGGTCGCGACGAGGATCCGCCGCACCCCGGGCGGGGTGGACGGAGCGGGACGGGTGTGGTCGGCGCCCATTGAGTGTCTCCCAACGAATCCGGGGCAGGGTACGTGTCGGCGGGCCGGTCGGTTCAGTGGCGCCGGCGGGCCGGCCCGGATCGCGGGCGGGTTCGCCCGAGGGTGGCGATGCGGCCACGTACCGTCGACCCGGTGGCCGGCCAACCAGGGGCTGCCGGCGGCGCCGGTGCCCGGTGGGCGCGGGACGAATGGTGCGGGATCTGGAGGGCCATCGTGCCGAATCGTAACCATCCCGATATCCGGACGCAGGGCGCGTGGGCTGGTGTCGGGCACCGGACCCGGCGGTTGGCCCGCGCGGGCGTCTCCGTTCGGGGATGTTGGGGGCATGGCTGAGCACACTCCGTCCCGCCGGGACGGCGCGGCGCACGGTGGGCACGGCGGGCACGACAAGCACGCCGGGCACGACCCGGAGATGTTCCGCCGCCGGTTCTGGCTCTGCCTGCTGCTCACCCTGCCGGTGGTGGCGACCAGCCACATGGTGATGGACTGGTTCGGCTACTCGCTGGAGTTCCCCGGCCGGTCCTGGGTGGGGCCGGTGCTCGGCTCGGTGGTCTTCTGGTGGGGCGGCTGGCCGTTCCTGGTCGGCGCGGTGCGGGAGGTGCGCGACCGGGCGCCGGGGATGATGCTGCTGGTCGCCATGGCGATCACGGTCGCCTACGTCGCCTCGCTGGCCACCAGCGTGGGCGCCTTCGACCTGGACTTCTGGTGGGAGCTGGCCGCCCTGGTCACCATCATGCTGCTCGGGCACTGGCAGGAGATGAAGGCGATCGGGCAGGCGCGTGGCGCGCTCGCCGCGCTGGCCGCGCTGCTGCCCGACGACGCCGAACGGGTCGCCGGGGACGGGCGGGTGGAGCGGATCCCGGTGGCCGAGCTGCGGGTCGGCGACGTGGTGCTGGTCCGGCCCGGCGGTCGGGTGCCGGCGGACGGACGAGTGGTCGACGGCACCGCCGAACTGGACGAGTCGATGATCACCGGGGAGTCCCGACCGGTGCCGCGCTCGGTCGGCGACCGGGTGGTGGCCGGCACCGTGGCCACCGACTCGGCGATCCGGGTCCGGGTCGAGGCGCTCGGTGAGGAGACCACGCTCGCCGGGATCCAGCGCATGGTCGCCCAGGCCCAGCAGTCCAGCGGGCGGGCCCAGGTGCTGGCCGACCGGTTCGCCGCCGGGCTGTTCTACGTCGCCACCGCCACCGCCGTGGTCACCGTGCTGGTCTGGACCGTGCTCGGCGACCGGGACGAGGCGGTGGTCCGTACCGTCACCGTGCTGGTGATCGCCTGCCCGCACGCGCTGGGCCTGGCCATCCCGCTGGTGATCGCGCTCTCCACCGCGTTGGCCGCGCGGTCCGGCATCCTGGTCAAGGACCGGCTCGCGCTGGAGCGGATGCGCACCGTCGACGCGGTGCTGTTCGACAAGACCGGCACGCTGACCCGGGGCCAACACGTGGTAACCGACCTGGCGGCGACGCCGTCCGTCGACCCGGACGAGCTGCTGCGGGTCGCGGCCGGGGTGGAGTCCGACAGCGAGCACCCGCTGGCCCGGGCGATCGTCGCCGCGGCCGGCGCGCGCGGCGGCCCGGCCCCCGCCACCGGGTTCCGCTCGCTGCCGGGCCGCGGCGTCCAGGCCACGGTCGCCGGCCGGGAGTACGCCGTTGGCGGGCCTGCGCTGCTGCGCGAGCTGGGCGTACGGCTTCCGGACGAGCTGCTGGCGGCGACCGACCGGTGGTCGGAGCGGGGTGCCGCGGTGCTGTACCTGGTCCGGCTGCCGGACACCGCGCTGGGTGCGCTCGCCCTCACCGACGAGGTGCGCCCCGAGGCGCGGGAGGCGATCACCGAACTGCGCGCCCAGGGCGTCCGGACGATCGCGATGATCACCGGGGACGCCCGCCCGGTCGCCGAGGCGGTCGCCGCCGATCTCGGCTTCACCCCCGGCGTCGACGAGGTCTTCGCCGAGGTGCTCCCGGCCGACAAGGACGGCAAGGTCACCGAGTTGCAGCGGCGTGGGCTGAGGGTGGCGATGGTCGGTGACGGCGTGAACGACGCGCCGGCGCTGGCCCGGGCCGACGTTGGCATCGCGATCGGCGCGGGCACCGACGTGGCGATCGAGTCGGCCGGGGTGGTGCTCGCCTCGTCCGACCCGCGCGGGGTCACCGGCGTGATCCGGCTCTCCCGCGCGTCGTACCGGAAGATGCTGCAGAACCTGGCCTGGGCGGCCGGCTACAACGTGGTCGCGCTGCCGCTGGCCGCCGGAGTGCTGGCCTGGGCGGGGCTGGCGCTGAGCCCGGCGCTCGCGGCGGTGCTGATGTCCGCGTCCACCATCGTGGTGGCGCTCAACGCCCAACTGCTGCGCCGGGTACGGCTCGGCCCCGTGGAGCCGGCCCGACCCGCCGACGAACCGGCCAGGGCCGGCCCGGCGGACCGGGCAGCCGGCTAGCGTGGAAGCGTGCGAACGGCGCGGGCGGTGTCGGCCGGGCAGTGGGCCTGGCTCCTGCTGCTGTTCAGCACGTTGTTCGGGCTGGCCGCCATGCACACCCTGGGGCACGGAACGCACGCCGGCCACGGCTCCTCCGTCGCTGGCCACGGCTCCTCCGTCGCCGACCACCATGGCGGGGCCGTCGTTGACGGCGTCAGCGCGGTCGCCGCGCACCTCGCCACCGCAGCGGCCGCGGTCGTCGTCCCGGCCCTCGGCTCCGGCGGCTGTCCGGACGGCTGCCCGACCGAGCGGGTGCTGCCCTCCGGCGGGTCCGGGGGCGGTGAACTGCCCGGGTGGGGCGTCTGTCTGGCCGTGCTCGGCGCGCTCGGGGTGTCGGTGCTGGTCGCCGTGCTGCTGCTGGGGTCGGCGCGGGTCCCGGGGTTCGGCATCCGGCCGGTGCGCCGGTCCGCCGCGGCGTCCCGGGCCCCACCGCCGCGGCCGGTCGGTCTGCGGCTCGCCACGGTCGCGGTGCTGCGCAGTTAGGACGACCCGGCGCGGAACAGGTCTGCTCCGCGCTTCCGTCCTGCTGCGTAACCACCGACACCGAAAGGCTGAACAGTGTTGACTCGTACCATCGCGCGCCGTGCCGCCCTGGCCGGCGCCGCTGTCACCGGCGTCCTCGCCCTGGCCGCCTGCGGCGGGGGCCACTCATCGTCGGGCATGGGTCACGACATGCCCGGCGCCACCGCGACCGGCGGCGCCTCGACCGGCGCGACGGCGTTCGACCCGGACGACGTGATGTTCGCCCAGATGATGATCCCGCACCACCGGCAGGCGGTGGAGATGGCCGACCTGGCCGCCACCCGGGCCGCCGAGCCGGAGGTGAAGCGGCTTGCCGGGCAGATCAGGGCCGCTCAGGCGCCGGAGATTGCCACCATGACCGGATGGCTGGCCGCCTGGGGGCACCCGGCGCCGTCCGCCGGCGCCCGGACGCCGCACCAGGATCACGGCATGCCGGGCATGATGTCCGACGCCGACATGCAGGGGCTGGCGGCGGCCTCGGGTCAGGATTTCGACCGGCGGTTCCTGACAATGATGATCGCCCACCACGAGGGTGCGGTCACGATGGCCGAGGACGAGCTCACCGACGGCGCCAACGCGGAGGCGAAGGCACTCGCCCGGGAGATCATCACCGCCCAGCGGGCCGAGATCGCCATGATGAAGGAGGTCCTGGCCCGACTCTGACACCGTCGGAGCGAGCGCCCGGGCCCGTCCACCTACCGTTGTGGCGGGTCCGGGCTCCCGGCCCGACCGGGCGACGTCCTGTGCCGGGGTCAGCCGCGCTTCATGAGGCGGCCGACGGCGGCCATCATCTCGGTGGCCATCTCGTCGGCGCGGCCCTCGGCGGCGCCCTCGTGCATGCAGTGCCGGGCGTGCCCGTCGAGCAGGCCGAGGGCGACCTTGTCCAGCGCGGCCTGGATGGCGGAGATCTGGGTGAGCACGTCGATGCAGTAGCGGTCGTCGTCGACCATCTTCTCGATGCCGCGCACCTGGCCCTCGACGCGGCGCAGCCGCGCGAGCAGCTGGTCCTTGCTGGCGGTGTAGCCCCGGACGGGCGTAGGTGAGGTCATGTCGACAAGGATAGCGTACCCCAGGGGGGTATGGTACGGTGCCAGATGTCCGGTACCCCCACCCGGTACCGGTAACCAGGATTGGCAGCTATCCGCCTGCGCGTTACCCCCCGGGGGTATATGGTGGGGGCGGTGAGAGGGGAGTTCCGATGGTCACCACGACGTACCAGGTGCAGGGCATGACCTGCGGGCACTGCGTCAGCTCGGTCAGCGCCGAGGTCGGCGCCGTGCCGGGCGTCACCGACGTCCAGGTCGACCTGGCCACCGGCCGGGTCACCGTCACCAGCGAGCAGCCGTTGGACACCGACACCGTGCGCGCGGCGGTCGACGAGGCCGGTTACGACCTCGTCGACGCGTGACCGGTCGCCGGCCGAGGAAATCGAGGTAACCAGCATGAACACGGCGACGAAGCTGAGCGGTTTCGCCCTCGGCCTCGCGGCGGTGTTCGGCGCGGCGTACGGGGTCGGCCAGGTGGCCGGCCCCGTCACCCCCGCGGCCGACACCCGTCACGACGCCGGTGACGGCGGACACTCCGACACCGGTGCCTCCGGGCACGGCGGCGAGGAGAGCGCGGCCGCCCACCTTCCCGGTGGTCTGCTCGTCTCCGACCGCGGCTACACCCTCGTCCCGGCGGCCGCCCCGGCGGGCGAGTTCGCCTTCCGGGTCACCGGTCCGGACGGCCGGGCGGTCACCGCGTACGACGTGGCGCACGACAAGCGGATGCACCTGATCGTGGCCCGCCGCGATCTCTCCGGCTTCCGGCACGTGCACCCCGAGATGGCGCCGGACGGCACCTGGCGGGTCGCCTCGCCGCTGGCCGGGCCGGGCGTCTGGCGGGCGTTCGCCGACTTCACGCCCACCGGCGCGGAGCCGCTCACGCTCGGCGTGGACGTGACCGTGCCCGGGACGCTGACCGAGGTCCCGCTGCCGGCGCCGGCGGCCAGCACCACGGTCGACGGCTACACCGTCACCCTCGCCGGCACCCCGGAGCCCGGCCGCACCGCCGAGCTCACCCTGACCGTGAGCCGCGACGGCGCGCCGGTCACCGACCTGGAGCCCTACCTCGGGGCGTACGGGCACCTGGTGGCGCTGCGCCAGGGCGACCTGGCGTACCTGCACGTGCACCCGGACGGCGCGCCGGGCGACGGGCGGACCCGACCCGGCCCCGAGGTGACCTTCTTCGCCGAGGTGCCGTCGGCCGGCGCCTACCGGCTCTACCTGGACTTCAAGCACGGCGGTGCGGTGCACACCGCCGAGTTCACCGTCGTCGCCGGCAGCCCCGGCGCCCCGGCCGGCGGCGCGCCGGCCGTCCCCGCGCCCCCCAGCACGAGCGCACCCGCACCGACGGCCGGCGCCGACCACGGCGCCCCCGGCCACGGGCACGACTGACGGGACCGTGATGACCACCACCAGCAAGCCCCTACCGATGGCACCGAACCGGATCGAGCTGGCGATCGGCGGCATGACCTGCGCCTCCTGCGCCGCCCGGATCGAGAAGAAACTCAACCGCCTCGACGGCGTGACCGCCACGGTCAACTACGCCACCGAGAAGGCCACCGTCCAGTACGCCGACGAGGTGACCCCGGCGGAGCTGATCGCCACGGTGGAGAAGACCGGCTACACCGCCGTCCTGCCGCCCCCACCCACCCCGGCCGGTACGGAACCGGCCGCCGAACCGGTGGACGAACTGCGCGGCCTGCGGACCCGGCTCTGGGTCTCGGTCGTGCTGACCGTGCCGGTGATCCTGCTGGCCATGGTGCCGGCCTGGCAGTTCGACTACTGGCAGTGGCTGTCGCTGACCCTGGCCGCGCCGGTGGTGGTCTACGGCGGCCTGCCCTTCCACCGGGCGGCCTGGATCAACCTCCGGCACGGCGCGGCGACCATGGACACCCTGGTCTCCCTCGGCACGCTGGCCGCGTTCGGCTGGTCGGTCTGGGCGCTCTTCCTCGGCACCGCCGGCATGCCGGGGATGACCCACCCGTTCAGCTTCGACATCAGCCGCACCGACGGCGCCGGCAACATCTACCTGGAGGCGGCGGCCGGGGTGACGGTGTTCATCCTCGCCGGCCGCTACTTCGAGGCCCGCTCGAAGCGGACCGCCGGCGCGGCCCTGCGGGCCCTGCTGGAACTCGGTGCCCGGGACGTCGCGGTGCTGCGTGGCGGCACCGAGACCCGGATCCCGGTCGACCAGCTCGCGGTGGGCGACCGGTTCGTGGTCCGGCCCGGCGAGAAGATCGCCACCGACGGCGTGGTCGACGAGGGCACCTCGGCGGTCGACGCCAGCATGCTGACCGGCGAGTCCGTGCCGGTCGAGGTCGGCCCGGGCGACACCGTGGTCGGCGCCACCATCAACGCCGGCGGCCGCCTCGTGGTCACCGCCACCCGGATCGGCGGCGACACCCAGCTGGCGCAGATGGCCCGGCTGGTCGAGGAGGCGCAGACCGGCAAGGCCGCGGTGCAGCGGCTCGCCGACCGGATCTCCGGCTTCTTCGTTCCGGTGGTGATCGCGCTGGCCGCCGGCACGCTGGGCTGGTGGCTGGGCACCGGGGCGGGGCCGACGGCCGCGTTCACCGCCGCGGTGGCGGTGCTCATCATCGCCTGCCCGTGCGCCCTCGGCCTGGCCACGCCGACCGCGCTGCTGGTCGGCACCGGCCGCGGCGCCCAGCTCGGCATCCTGATCAAGGGCCCCGAGGTGCTGGAGTCCACCAGGCGGGTGGACACCGTGGTGCTGGACAAGACCGGCACGGTCACCACCGGCCGGATGACCCTGGTGGACGTGCTCCCGGCGGCCGGCGAGGAGCGGGCCGAGCTGCTCCGGCTGGCCGGCGCCCTGGAGGCCGCCTCCGAGCACCCGATCGCCCGCGCGGTCGCCACCGGCGCCGCCGAGGCCGGGGCGCTGCCCCCGGTGACCGGCTTCGCCAACGTCGAGGGCCTCGGGGTGACCGGCACCGTCGAGGGCCGCGAGGTGCTGGTGGGCCGGCTCCGGCTGCTGCGCGAGCGCGGGCTCGACGTACCGGAGGAGGTGGCACGGGCGGCGACCGCGGCGGAGGCCGCGGGCCGGACGGCCGTGCTGGCCGGCTGGGACGGGCGGGCCCGCGGGGTCCTCGCGGTGGCCGACGTGGTCAAGCCGACCAGCCGGGCGGCCGTCGCCGGGCTGCGCGCGCTCGGCCTGACCCCGGTGCTGCTCACCGGCGACAACGCCACGGTCGCCCAGGCGGTGGCCGCCGAGGTCGGTGTCGACCAGGTGATCGCCGAAGTCTTGCCGGCGGACAAGGTGGACGTGGTCGCCCGGCTCCAGGCCGAGGGGAAGGTCGTCGCGATGGTCGGCGACGGAATCAACGACGCCGCCGCGCTGGCCCGGGCCGACCTGGGGCTGGCCATGGGCACCGGCACGGACGTGGCGATCGAGGCGAGTGACCTGACCCTGGTCCGCGGCGACCTGACCGCCGCCGTGGACGCGATCCGGCTCTCCCGGCGCACCCTCGGCATCATCAAGGGCAACCTGTTCTGGGCCTTCGCCTACAACGTGGCCGCCCTGCCGCTGGCCGCGGCCGGCCTGCTCAACCCGATGATCGCCGGTGCCGCGATGGCCTTCTCCTCGGTCTTCGTGGTGGCCAACAGCCTCCGGCTGCGCGGCTTCCGACCGGTGGCCTGACCGGCGGCGGCGGTTGACCGACCGGGCCGCGGGGTACATCCGGGACGAAACCGGAACGCTGAGCGGGAGGTTGACATGGGTGTCGACGACAAGATCAACAATGCGACCGAGAACGCCGCCGGCAAGCTGAAGGAGGGCGCCGGCCGGGCCACCGACGACGAGCGCCTCGAGGCCGAGGGCCGCAACGACCAGGCGTCCGCCAACCTGAAGCAGGCCGGCGAGAAGATCAAGGACGCCTTCAAGAGCTGACCGGCGTACGCGAAACCGCCGGCCCGGCACCGCCGGGCCCGGCGGTTTCGCCGTCTCCCGGGTTGGATGGCGGTTGGTCGTCGGCCGGGCGCTTCGAGTTCTTTCCTACCAAGATCGCTCCGTCATCTCAGTGAGTGGCCCGGGCCCCGGGCCACGGCAACAACTCGCGCGAGCGCTCGCGGGAACTGGTGCGGGGGCACCTGCGCAAGCTCGCGGGGGCCGCCGGGCGGCGACGTCAGCGCAGCACCCGGTACCGCACGTGGGTGACCGTCGGCCCGGCGACCACCGCCACCTGCTCCAGCCGGGGGTCGCCCACGCTGTCGAAGATCCGCTCCCCGGCGCCCAGCACGATCGGCACGATGTGCAGGTGGAGCGAGTCGAGCAGGCCGGCCGCCAGGTACTGCCGCACAGTGCTCGCGCCGCCGGCGATCGCCACCTCCCGGTCACCGGCGGCCGCTCGGGTCTGCGCCAGCGCCGAGTGGATGCCGTCGGTGACGAATCGGAACTCCGTCCCGCCAGCCATCGGCAGCGGCTTCCGCGGATGGTGGGTCAGCACGAAGACCGGGGTGTGGAACGGGGGATCCTCGCCCCACCAGCCGCGCCAGGACTCGTCCCACGGCCCGTCACCGCCGCCGAACATCCGCCGCCCCATCACGTACGCCCCGACGTCGCGGGTCATCTCGTCGATCAGCCGGGCGTCCACGTCGGACCCGTCGTCGGCCGGCCCGGGCCGGTCCCGCCCGCCGTCGGCGGGGAACGCCCACTCGTGCAGCCGCATGCCGCCCTTGCCGAGCGGGTCCTGGAGGCTCTGCTCGGGTCCCGCCACGTAGCCGTCCAGGGAAATCGAGATCTGGCAGGTCACTGTGCTCACGGTCGCTCCTTCGTCGGGTCGGGCGGTCCGGCCAGCCGGGCCGCGCGCAGTTCCAGGTAGCGCTGTTCGGGGCGGCTGGTCGTCGCTCGCGCCGCCGCCAGGTACGCCTCCCGCGCGGCGGCCGGCTCGCCGGCCAGCTCCAGCAGGTGGGCGCGGACGGCGGCCAGCCGGTGGTGCCCGGCGGTGCGCTCGTCGGAGTCGAGCGGGGCGAGCAGGGCCAGCCCGGCCCGGGGCCCGTCGACCATGGCCACCGCGACCGCCTGGTTGAGCGTGATCATCGGATTCGGCGCGAGCCGGGCCAGCAGCCGGTAGAGCGCCAGGATCTGCGGCCAGTCGGTCCGCTCGGCCGACGGCGCCTCGGCGTGCACCGCGGCGATCGCCGCCTGCACCTGGTACGGCCCCGGCGGTGACCAGGTCAGCGCCGCGGTGACCAGGCCGATCCCCTCCTCGATGGCGGCCCGGTCCCAGCGGCTGCGGTCCTGCTCGGCCAGCGGGACCAGTTCCCCGTCCGGCCCGGTACGCGCCGCCCGGTGCGCGTCGGTGAGCAGCATCAGCGCCAGCAACCCGGCCACCTCGCCGTCGTCGGGCAGCAGCCGGTGCACGGTGCGGGTGAGCCGGATCGCCTCGCTGGTCAGGTCGGCGCGGTGCAGGTCCGGGCCGCTGGAGGCGGTGTAGCCCTCGTTGAAGATCAGGTAGAGCACCTGGAGCACGGTCCGCAGCCGCTCGCCGCGCTCGGCCGCCGACGGCATGGCGAACCGGGCCCCGGCGGCCTCGACCCGCTGCTTGGCCCGGCGGATGCGCTGGCTCATGGTCGCCTCGGGCACCAGGTGGGCCCGGGCGATCTGCGCCGTGCTCAGACCGCCGACCGCGCGCAGCGTCAACGCCACCTGGGCCGAGCGCGCCAGCGCCGGGTGGCAGCAGAGGAAGAGCAGGGTCAGCGTGTCGTCCGCGGCCGGCGGCTCCTCGTCGGCCGGCGGGGCGACCGCCGCGTACGCCGGCTCGCGGACGGCCACCGCGACCTCGCGGTCGCGGCGGGCCCGCTCGCTACGCCACTCGTCGGTGAGTCGGCGGGTGGCGACGGTCAGCAACCAGGCGCGGGGATTGCCCGGCACGCCCTGCTCGGGCCACTGCGTCGCGGCGGCCAGCAGCGCCTCCTGGACGGCGTCCTCGCACCGGTCGAACTGGCCGTGCCGGCGCACCAGCAGGCCGAGGACCTGCGGCGCGAGGGTGCGCAGCAGGTCCTCGCCGGCCCGGTCCGTCACATCTCCGTCCCGGCCTCGTCCATCACCGCGCGGACCTCCAGCGCGCCGCCCAGCCGAACGTCCGGCCAGCGCCGGGCGATCTCGACGGCCCGCTCGGGGCTGTCGCAGTCGACCATCAGGTAGCCGGCGAACTGCTCCTTGCTCTCCATGAACGGCCCGTCGGTGACCTCCGGCCGGTCCCCGCCGAGCCGGACGGTACGGGTCTGCGACGGGTCGGCCAGCGCCTGGCCGCCGACCAGCTCACCGGACTCGGTCAGCTCCTTCATGATCTCGTCGACCTCGCCGAAGAGCGCGGTGCGTTCCGGCTCGGAGAGCGACTCGGCGAACCCCGGGCGGTTCCAGATCAGCAGCATGTACTTCATCGGATGCTCCTCGCGTCGGTGTCGCGCCCATCGTGGCGCTTCTCGCCGGTAGGTCGGAGCCGACCCCCCGCTGACCGACAACCGGGGGGAAAAAATTTCCGGCGTCAGCGCCGGCGGCCGCGTACCTGCCGGGTCGGCCGGGCCGGCCCGCCCGGGTCCAGCGACGCCCGGTCGGCGGCGGAGGTGCCGGACGACCAGCCCTCGGCGTCGCGGACGGTGAGCCGGTGCCGGGTGACGCCCGGGAAGAGCGTGTCGAGGCGTTCCCGCACCGCCTCGGAGCGGGCGGCAAGCACCGGCAGCAGCCGCTCCGGCCCCGCGGTGTCGGCGGCCTGCCGGTCCGCCGCCTCGGTGGCGGCCCGCAGCCGCTCACCGATCCGCAGCGCGAAGGCGTTCAGGAAGGACTCGTCGTAGCCCCGGGTGCGCCGGCCGGTGGAGCTCGTCCGGCGCTCGCCCCGGCCGCGCAGCATCGCGGCGGTGGCCTGCACGAGCAGCGAGGTGTAGAGCAGCTCGACCGCCTCCAGGTCGGCCGGCCAGCCGAGCACGGTGGTGAAGCCCAGCTCGTCGGACCACACCGCCTCGCACCGGTTGGCCGCCGCCACCTCCTGCACCAGCAGCGCCTTCGCGCCCGGGTACGGGGGGTCGGTGCCGAGCCGCACTCCGCCGGGCAGGTCGTCCCGGTCCGCGCCGGCGGCGAGCAGCGCCTGGTCGACGCTGTGCCGGGCGATCAGCTCCTGGGCCTTGCCGGTCAGCGCCTCGGCCTCGGCCGGGAAGGTGGTCGACTCGGCCTTGGCCAGCAGCGCCCGGACGCGGTCGAGCATCCGGGAGGCGCCGTCGCCGCGACCGCGGCCCGCGCTCGGCGGTGCGGCCACGCCGGGCGGCGGGCGGAGCACGGCGATCGGGGGCAGCCCCTCGGCGAGCGCCAGCACGTCCACCGCCTCCCGGAGCGCGGTGATCCGGTCCAGCCCTTCCCGGCCCGCCCACCCGGCCAGGTACTGGCCGTCGTCCGGCCACCACACCCGCGCCTCGAGGTCGTCGAGCTGGGCGTCCCACCACCCGGGCACCGGGCCGGTCTGGTCACGCCGCTGGGCGGCGAGCGCGTCCCGCACCAGCCGGGCGGGCCGCGCGCCGAGCCGGCGGGTGGCGATCCGGGCCAGGTCGACCGGCTGCCAGCCGCGGGCCGCGAGCAGCCCGACTCGGCGGACCAGGCGGCGGAGCAGGACGGCGTCGACGTCCGCGGCGCCGGCGCCGACCACCAGCCGGTCCAGCTGCCGCTCGGCGAGCCGTACGTCGGTGCCGCGCGCCGCCGCCACCGCGTCGGTGATCAGTTTCTCGGCGTCCGGCACGGTCGCGTCCCCCTCGCTCTGTCGCCCGCGTGCCCGGAAGTGACCGTCGCCCGCCCGCCGAACGTACCGCCGGGCCGGGCCGTCGTCCGTCGGTCGTGACGGGCGACACCGGCGCGTCGCATGCTTCGCCCGCTGCCGGGTAGATCGAGGGTCGACGCGAGCGAGGCGAGGTACGCGATGGCGGGATCGTGGTTGCTGGGCAACGGCGCCGGCACGTCGGCGCGACGGCCGACGGCGCTGCTCGTCGCGGTGCACCGGGAGGACGAGGCGGGGGACACCGGCCCGGGCACCGAGGTGTCGCTGACCGAGCTGCGCCGGCTCGCCGACACCGACGGGCTGGCCGTGGTCGACGAGGTGGTGCAGAACCGGCCCCGCCCCGACCCCGCCACCTACGTCGGGTCCGGCAAGGTCGACGAGCTGGCCGCGCTGGCGGAGCGGACCGGCGCCGAGCTGGTCATCGCCGACGGCGACCTGACCCCCGGCCAGGTCCGCAACCTGGAGGAGCGGGTCGGGGTGCGGGTGGTCGACCGGACCGCCCTGATCCTGGACATCTTCGCCGAGCACGCCCGCACCAGCGAGGGCCGGGTGCAGGTGGAACTGGCGCAGATCGCGTACCAGCTGCCGCGGCTGCGCGGCGACGGGCGCTCGATGTCCCGGGTCGGTGGTGGCCGGATGGCCGGCGGTGCCGGCATGGGTGTGCGTGGTCCCGGTGAGATGCGGCTGGAGACGCAGCGGCGCCGGCTGCGCCAGCGCGCCACCCGGCTGCGCCGCAACGCCTCCGAGCTGGCCCGGCGCCGGGACCGGAACCGGGAGCGGCGGGCCCGCAACCAGGTGCCCTCGGTGGGCCTCACCGGCTACACCAACGCCGGCAAGTCGGCCCTGCTCAACCGGCTCACCGGCGCCGACGCGCAGGTGCAGGACGTGCTGTTCGCCACCCTCGACCCGACGGTGCGCCGGGTACGCGCCGACGACGTGCTGTTCACCGTCACCGACACGGTCGGCTTCGTCCGGCACCTGCCGCACCAGCTGGTCGACGCGTTCCGCTCGACGCTGGAGGAGGTCAGCCGGGCCGACCTGGCCCTGCACGTGGTGGACGCCTCGGCGCCGGACGCCCTGGACCAGATCACCACCGTGCACGGGGTGCTGCACGAGATCGGCGCCGGTGACGTGCCGGAGCTGCTGGTGCTCAACAAGATCGACGTGACTCCGGTGGAGTGGCTCGACGCGCTGCTGCGGGTGCACCACGGCGCGGTCGCGGTCTCGGCGCTCACCGGCGCCGGCATGGACGAGCTGCGCGGCACCCTGGCCCGCCGGCTGGCCCGGCGCTGAGCCCGGCCCACTTCCGGGGAGCTCGGGCGGGCACCGGGTTAGGGTGTCCGGAATCGGCGGTGGGCGCCGAGACCAGGTCCGAGGGAGTCGGTGGATGACCGGCGCAGTCCGGCGGCCCGGCCCGGGACGGTACGCCGGTGCGGGTCGCGACGACGCCTGGCTGGCGGAGGTGGCGCGGGGCGCCAGCGCGGACGCCGGCGGGGTGCCGGTGGAGCTGCTCGGTGACTACCTGCCGTTGCTCGCCGAGGCGGCGGTGACCGGGCGACGTCCCCGGCGCGGTGAACTCGACGCGGTCGGTGCGCTGGGCCGGCGGGCCGCCGAGCAGGGCGTGTCGGCGGGCCGGGCGGTGCAGCTGTACCTGTCGGCGGCGCGGCGCCTGTGGCAGGAGTCGCCGCAGCTGGCGCACGCCACGGACAGCGAGGTGGTGCGGGCGGCGGCCGAGGCGGTGCTGCACGTGGTCGACGCCGCGGTGGCCACCCTGGCCGAGGGCTTCGCGGTGGCCCGCCGGGAACTGGTCCGGCGGGAGGAGGCGCTGCGCCGGGAGCTAGTCGACGACCTGCTCCGCGGCGACTCGGACCTCGGCGGCCTGGTGGAGCGCGCCGAGCCGTTCGGGCTGGACCTGGCGCGGGTGCACCAGGTGGTGCTGGCCGCGCCCCGCCGGCGGCTGCCCGACACGGACGCGGCGATCAGCGCTCTGGAGGCGGTGATCTTCGACCGGCTGGGCGACCGGGACGTGCTGGTCGCCACCAAGGAGGGACTGCTCGTGGTGATCGCCCCCGCCGACGCGGTGGCCGCCGACCGGGCGGCCGGGGGCGGTGCCCCGGCCGCCGACCTGGGCCGGTTGATCCACGCCGAGCTGGACCGGCTGCCCCGCGGCCGGCCCTGGCAGGTGGCGGTCGGCCGCCCCCACCCGGGCCTGTACGGCATCGCCCGCTCCTACGAGGAGGCCCGGGAGGCGCTCACCATGGCGCGGCGGCTGCACGCCGACACCGCCGTCGTCGACGCCCACGACCTGCTCATCTACCGCGTCCTGCTGCGGGACCAGCCGGCCATGGTCGACCTGGTACGGGCGGTGCTCAGCCCGCTGGGCCGCAGCCGGGGCGGCGCGGAGCCACTGCTGGACACCCTCGACGCGTACTTCGCCACCGGTGGGGTCGCCACCGAGGCGGCCCGCCGGCTGCACGTGTCGGTCCGTACGGTGACCTACCGGCTGGCCCGGGTCAGGACGCTCACCGGCCACGACCCGACCAACCCCGGTGACCGGTTCACCCTCCAGGCCGCGGTCTTCGGCGCCCGGGCGCTGGACTGGCCGGCGCAGCCGCTGCCCGGTCCCGCGTCCTGACCGGCAGGGGAGCGACTTGTCCGGCGGCCGGCAATCTCGGGGCGGGTTGTTGGCCGGCCGTGGGCACTGTCCGGCGGCCGATTTCGGCCGACTCTGGAGGTCCGAGGTGTTCCCGACCGGCGAGGAGGCGGTGATGACGACCAGCGCGATGGCGGTGCCACCCTCGCCACCCGGTCGACCGCCGGTGCCGACCGCCGGCCGCCGGAGGAGCGTGATCGCCGGTCCGGCCGGGTGTCCGCCGACCGGCGCCCCGGGATCGCCTCGACGATCCAGGACCTGACGCTCCGCCGGACCGATCAGCCCTTCCCGGCCGCCGCGCTGTGCCGCGGCGGCCGACGCGCAGTTTCCTGCCCGGCCCGGAAGCCTCCGGTCCCCCCGTACCCGATTCCACCCGCGGGCCGCCCGGCGCGGCGGCCGCCCCACATCCACCCCGCGGCTCACCCCGGCAATCCCGGGGGACCCCGCGCACCACCGGAAGGAAGACACGATCATGACGGATACCGTCAGCAACCGTACCGAGGCCCTGCGTGAACTTCTGGAACAGCAGTTCCAGAGCCACACCGACCAGCTCGCGGAACTGACCATCCACAGCCGGGAGCCCGAGCGGGGCGGCCACGACCCCGACACGCTGCGCGGCCTGATGGAGACCGCCCGGCAGGGCGTCGCCGACACGGCGCAGGCGCTGCGGCGGATGTCCGAGGGCAGCTACGGCCTGTGCGAGCGCTGCGGGGCAGAGATCCCGGTCGCCCGCCTGGAGATCCTGCCCTGGGCCCGCTTCTGCGTGCCCTGCCAGCAGCGGCAGGGCAACTGACCGCACCCGCCGCGCCCCCGGGCCGGGGTGGTTCCGGGCGTCGGCGGGGACGGCCGCCCGGCCGGCCGCCCCGGCACCATGCCCGGGTGCGGCATGCCCCGGCGGTTTCCGGGTACAGGAGGACCCACCCGAGGTAGGCGAGGTCAGTGATGGCGGAACCGCGGTGAACGTCGACCGCCCGTCGACGGGAGCCGGCGCGCTGATCGGCGCCGCGGTGATGGCCGCCGTCGACGAGATCGTGTTCCACCAGCTGCTCGGCTGGCACCACTTCTACGACCGGTCCACCCCGTCGGTCGCGCTGCTCTCCGACGGGCTGCTGCACGCGGCCGAGCTGCTCGCCCTGGTCGGCGGCTTCTTCTGGTACGCCGACCTGCGCCGGCGGGGCGTCCTGGTCGGCCGCGCCGCGTGGGGCGGGTTCCTGCTGGGGGCCGGGGCGTTCCAGCTCTTCGACGGGATCGTCGACCACAAGGTGCTGCGGCTGCACCAGATCCGGTACGGGGTGCACCTGCTCCCGTACGACCTGGTGTGGAACGGCGCCGCCGTGGTGCTGCTGCTGCTCGGCGTCGCGGTGCTCTGGCGGGCGCGGCCGGTCCGGGTCCGGTGACGCCCCAACCCGCCGGGTCCGCCGCGGAGGTGCTGCCGCTCGCCGCGGTCGCCCTGCTCGCCGCCGGATACCTCTATGCGGTCGGCCGGGACGGGCGGGGCTGGCGCCGCCGGCGTACGGTCGCCTGGCTGGCCGGCTGCGCGCTGCTGGCGGTCGCCCTCGGCCCGGTGGCGGGCGGCGGTCCGCGCGCCCACGCGGCGCAGCACCTGCTGCTGGGCATGTTCGCCCCGCTCGGGCTGGCGTTGGGCGCTCCGGTGACGCTGCTGCTGCGGGTCGCCCCGCCCCGGGTACGCCGGGCGGTGGGCCGGGTGCTGCGGTCCCGGCCGTTGCATCTGCTCGGGCACCCGGTGACGGCCGCGCTGCTCAGCACCGGCGGGCTCGCCCTGGTGCTGCTCACCCCGCTCTACGCGGCGGCGGAGCGGCACACCTGGCTGCACCTCGGGCTGCACGGGCACTACCTCGCCGCCGGCTACCTGCTCGCCTGGGCGATCGCCGGACCCGACCCGGCGCCCCGCAGGCCGGGGCTGGCCGTGCGGGTCGGCGCCCTGCTCGGCGCGGCGGCCGGGCATTCCGTGCTCGCCAAGTACCTCTACGCGCACGCCGCCACCCTGCCGCCCGGCCTGGACGACCGGGACGTCGAGGCGCTGCGGGCCGCGGCCCGGCTGATGTACCACGGGGGTGACCTGGCCGAACTGCTGCTGGCCGTCGCCCTCTTCGCCGGCTGGTACCGCCGGCGCAGCTTCGCGTCCGGGGTCAGCCGCCGTGGTGCGGGTTACCGGCGGTCAGTCGCAGCGTGAAGCCGGCGCCGTCCCGGTGCACGGTCACGTGGTTGCAGGACTGGTACGTGATCCAGAGCCCGAGCCCGCCCGGGGCGCCGTCGCCGGCCGGCAGCAGCCCGGCGAACGGGTCCCGCGGCCCGGTGCCGCCGTCGCTGACGGTCACCACGATCCGGTCGTCGCCCGGCCAGATGCGGACCCGGACCGGGGGAACGCCGTGGCGCTGCGCGTTGGTGACCGTCTCGCTCACCGCGACCACCAGGTCCTCGAGGTCGTCGGCCGGCAACCGGCCCTGGTCGACGGCGTGCACGGCGGCGCGGGCGCGGGCCGCCGTCGGGTCGGTCAGTTCGACGGCCGGCGGCCCCGCCTGGAGCGGGTCCGGCGCCACCGGGCGGTTCTCCAGCAGGTACGTGGCCGGTGGGGTGTACGCCCCGCTGGGCAGGTGCCGGCCGTCGGGCACGGCGAACCGGGGGTGGGTCCGGGCCACCTCGGCCAGCACCGACGCCGGGGTGATCCGGGTGTCGTACGCGCACATGCTCCAGAGCGGGAACTCGTCGTACGCGTGGTTGATCGCCGCCTCGTACCGGGCCCACCAGTCCCACGTCGCGCCGAACGCGGTGCGTGGCAGCTCGCCGATGATCCGGATCTGGCCGGCGCCGTCGGCCACCTGCTCGGCCAGCAGCCGTCGGTAGGACCGGATCGCGGCGGTCGGCCGGGCGTACACGTCGCCGCCGGGCAGGAACTCGACCTTCAGCCCGGGAGGCAACGCCTTTCGGACCAGCCCGCCGGTGCGCTCACCGAGGGCGACGAAGGTCGGCTCGCCCGCCTCGACGCCGCCGACCAGGAAGGGCAGCACGACGGCGAGCAACTCGTCGTCGGTGTCGTAGCGGACGGCCTCGTGGAAGTAGCCCTGGTGGCCGGCGGCGGCTCCGGTCCTCACCGGGTCACCTCCACCCGCAGGTGGGACAGGTCCAGCAGCCCGGCCAGCCGGGCCACGGCCGGACGCGGGGCCCGCAGCACCGCCGTCGCGGTGCGGCGGTGCGCGTACTCGTCGAGGTGCACCAGCGAGCGGTGGTCCATGAACCGCAGGCCGGTCGCGCGCAGCACCAGCTCACCGTCGGTCGGGCGCAGGTCGGCCCGCTCCAGGGCGGTGCCGAACAGCTCGTGCTGGGACGGGTCCAGCTCACCGGCGAGGGCGGCGTGCCCGTCGCGCGGGGCGGCCGCGTACAGCTGGAACAGCAGGTCCTCGACGTTGCTCTCGGGGTGCAGGGAGGCCAGCTCGGCGACCGCCCGGGCACCCAGCTCCGGCCGGTGGTAGGCGCACATCGCCCGGAACGGCCGGGTGCGCATGTAGCGGTCGATCTGGTGCTCGTAGCGGGCGAACGCGTCGAGCTGCGCCGGGGTGCGCACCAGCGGAGTGGCCTCGGCGACCACGCGCAGCCCGGTGTGGCCGGCGGCCAGTGCCCGGTCGGTGGCGGCGGCGTAGGCGGCCACCTGGGCCGCCGCGTCCACGGTGCGGCCGCGGGCGTAGGTCGAGTCGAGCGGGACGACCTCGGCGGCGCCGCGGCCCAGCGCGTCGGCGAGCCCCCGGTTCCGGCGCAGCCGCGCCAGCACCGACTCCGGCTCGTCGGGGGTGACGTACCAGACCCGCTCGCCGGCCGCGAGGCCCGCGGCGAGGTACGCCTCGGCGTACGCCCGGAAGGCGGCAGGATCGTCGTAGGCCCAGCACACGTGACCGAAGGCCCCCGCCGGCCGCTTCTCCCCGATCATGCTGGTTGCCCCACGCGGCCAAGTGTAGGCCGACCCGGGACGGCGGCCGTCGGTGCGCGGCCGGGCCCGGACGGGTGGCGGAGGCCGGCGGCGCACCGGCGACGGTCACCGCAGCCGGACCGGTCCGGCGTCGATCCGGGTGCGGAACAGCGCGTACGGCTTGCGACGCAGGTCCTGGCCGCCCTGGTACGGGGACTGCCGGTGCAACTGGTTGGCCGTGACGTACAGGTACCCGTCGCCGGCCACCGACATGGTGTCCGGCCAGAGCAGCCGGGGGTCGTGCACGAGCGTCTCGTACTCGCCGTCCGGGCGGCGGCGCAGCACCGCGTTGTGCTCGTAGGAGGTGAGGTAGAACCGCCCGGCGTCGTCGGTCTCCAGACCGTCCGAGCCGCCGCCCTTGTCGCCCTCGTCCACCACCGTCGCGGCGACGTCGGCCTCCGGGAGCGTGCGGTCGGTCAGGGCGTCGGTCGCCACGCTGTACCAGCGGCGGGACGCGAGCGGGCAGTAGTGCAGGCGGGAGCCGTCGGCCGAGATCGCGATGCCGTCCGAGCCCATCGCCACCGGCGTCGGCGGGCCGTCGGGCGGCCGGCGCAGGAAGGGCCGGCCCTCGACCACCGGCCGGAACGTCGCCAGCGGCTCCGCCTTCGTGGAGGGGTGCTCGTGCAGCCGCCGCCAGGACGCGCCGCTGGCCAGGTCCACCACGATGATCCCGTTCGGGCCGGAATCCGACGAGTCGGTGATGTACGCGACGCCGCCCTCCCCGCGGCGCAGGTCGAAGCGCACGTCGTTGAGGTAGGTGGTCGGCAGCGCCACGTCCGCCGGAAAGGTGATCACCTGGGCAACCGTGTCGGTGTCCAGGTCCACCCGGACCAGCTTCGGTCCGCCCGGCTCGGTCGGCTGGAACATCGGGCTGCCGGTGTCGAGCACCCAGAGCCGGTCGGCCGGATCGACCACCACGCTCTGCACCGAGACGAACGCCTCGGCGTCACCGTTCCTCGCCGGGCTGTTCCACCGCTGGTCGGGGAAGGGCACCTCCTGCCCGCCGCACAGCTCCACCACCGTGGCCGGGACCTCGTCGCCCCACTTCGGGAAGTTCACGAAGATCCGGCCGGTGTGCGAGACGGTCACCCCGGTCGGCATCGGCCCGGTGAACGTGTGCACCAGTTCCAGCCCGCCGACCGGCTCGTCGCCGACCGGGCCGTTCACGCCGTACCGTCCGGCCACCCACCCGCCGGTGCCACCGGTCCTCCACCGTCCTGCCCGATCCGCATGGTGATCCCTCCGGGTGCCCGCTGCAGGTCCCGGTCGACTTCCCGGGGCCGCCCGGGCGAAACCCGCCGCGGGACGGGGGCGGGCCCGGGCCCGCGGAGCCGCGCGGGCGGGCGGTGCCCAGGTCCCCGGCATGCCGGCCCGCCGCGACGGGTCCGCGGGCGAGGATGGCGTCATGACCGACTACGGACACGAGTTGATGTTCGGCACCTTCATCACGCCCACCGCGCACCCCGCCCACCAGGCCGTCGACCTCGCCGTGGTGGCCGACCGGGCCGGGCTCGACCTGGTCACCTTCCAGGACCACCCGTACCAGCCCCGGTTCCACGACACCTGGACCCTGCTGAGCTACGTGGCCGCGCGGACCGAGCGGGTCCGGCTCAGCGGCAACGTGATCAACCTGCCGTTGCGCCAGCCGGCGGTGCTCGCCCGCAGCGCCGCGAGCCTCGACCTGCTCAGCGGCGGCCGGTTCGAGCTCGGCATCGGGGCGGGCGCGTTCTGGGAGGCCATCGAGGCGATGGGCGGCCGGCGACTCGGCCCGGGCGAGGCGATCGGCGCGCTGGGCGAGGCGATCGAGGTCATCCGTGCGGTCTGGGCCGCGGACCAGCCCGGTGCGGTCCGGGTCAAGGGGGAGTACTACCAGGTCAACGGCGCCAAGCGGGGACCGGCGCCGGCCCACCGGATCGGCGTCTGGGTGGGCGCGTACAAGCCGCGGATGCTGCGGCTGACCGGGCGGCTCGCGGACGGCTGGCTGCCCAGCCTGGCGTACCTGCCGGGTGGGCCGGTCGACCTGGAGGGGATGAACCGGGTCGTCGACGACAGCGCCGCCACCGCCGGGCGCGAGCCCGCGGCGGTACGCCGGCTGCTCAACATCGCCGGACGGTTCGCCGAGACCGGACGGGCGCTGCTGGACGGGCCGCCGGAGCAGTGGGCGGAGGACCTCGCCGGGCTGACCCTCGACCACGGGGTCAGCGCCTTCATCCTCGCCGCCGACGACGCCGCCACCATCCAGCGGTTCGCGGCCGAGGTCGCCCCGGCCACCCGGGAACTGGTCGCCGCGGAGCGCGCTCGCCGCGCCGGCTGACGGAGTCTCACATCGCGCCGCGTCGGCCCGACTTCTTCCGCGGCTTGTCGCCGGTGGCGGTGATGACGCTGAACTGGCCGTCGGGCTCCATCCGGACCTCGCGTACCTCGCTGAGCTCGGCGATGCCCTGTTCCCGCAGCTCGGCGTGGAGTTCCTCGTCGGTGATGAACTCCCGGCGCAGGTTGTGGCGCAGGATCCGCCCGTCCCGCACCAGCACCAGCGAGCTGGGCCGGATCAGCCGGGCCGCCAGCCGCCACCGGTAGGCCAGCGCGTCCAGCAGGTACGACCAGCCGATGATCACCGCGACCAGGAGCACCCCGTCGGTGACCGAGCGGTAGTCGTCCGACATGCCGTTCTGCGCGGCGTCGGCGAGCAGCACGATGACCAGCAGGTTGGTGACGCCGGTGGTGCCGCTCTCCCGCTTCAGGATGACCCGGAGCAGGACGAACAGCGACAGGTACATCACGCTGCCCCGGGCGAAGATCTCCGGCAGCGGCGTGTCCGGGCGGAACACGGTTTCCCAGTCGGTCACGGCGGCACCTACCCGCCCGGCCGGTGCGCAATCCCCGGCGGCGGCCGCTGCCCGAGCGGACGGTCAGGGGTGCGGCGGTCCCGCCGGGTCGGCGCCGGCCGGCGTCGCCGATGACGCGGACCGGTCTCCGACGGTCAGGCAGACGCTCACCGTGGCGGTCATGCCGTCCGGACGCCGGGTCAGCATCAGCCCGCCGGTCAGCTCGCGGGCCAGCCACAGGCCGCGCCCACCGGGCACGTCCGCCGCGGGCAGCTGCACCGCGTCGGCGTCCGTGCCGGCGCCGCGGTCGTGCACCTCGCACACCAGCGCGTCGTCCTGGCGGCGCAGCTCGGCCCGGCCCGACCCGCCGCCGTGCCGCACCGCGTTGGTCACCAGCTCGTGCACGGCCAGGACGAAGTCCTCGGCGTCGTCACCGGCGAGTCCCGCCTCCGTGACGTGGCGGGTCAGCGCGTGGCGTACCTCGGTCGCCGTCTCGGCGGTGAACGCACCCGCCCACAGCGGCACCGACCGGTTCCCCACCGGCGCGCCGTCCGTCAGGTCGGCGCCTTCCCCCTGCCCAGGCCGCATACGGGCAGGATACGGGGGTTGCGCCCGGGCGCGACCGTTGCGCGATGGCAAGCAGCTCGTCCGAGACCGCGGCTCCGGCCACCGCCGGCGGGTCCGCCAACGCCGACGGCGCCAGCGCCCGCGGTGCTGGCGCCGCCGTCCGCGCGTCAGCCGCGGGCCTGCCGCTTGGCGGCCTGCGGGTCGGTGCCCTTCCCGACCTTCTTCAGGGCGTCGCGCAACTGGCCCTCGGTCATCTTCGAGTTGCCCTGGATACCCGCGTCGTGGGCGCGCTGGCGCAGGTCGTGGAGCTGAGTCCGATCAGCCATGTCAACCTCCCTCTCGAGCACGGCGCGAGGCGCACCTCGCGCCGTCGAACCCGCCGGCTTCCCGGGCTCGCAGGGGGCAAACCCGGTTGCCGCGAACCGGGTCGGGTGGGCGGGTCGTCCCCTTCCGTCGGGTGCCACCGGTTTCAACCACGGTGCGCGGGGGAGACGGCGATCCAGCTGAAGTGGCTGCGTACCCGGATGAAGCAGGCCGCCCCGCAGGCGCTCGTCGTCGCCGAGTGACCGACCGCTTCAGCGCACCGGGTCGTGGGTGCCGCGCGGCACCCCCGGGCGGCACCGGCGCACCCGGTCGGCGGCCATCCGGCCACCCACCGCCAACCCGTACCGCTGCAGTGCCGTCAACCCGTACGGTCCGCAGGTCGGCGTGAGCCGGCACCGGCCGGGCCAGTGCGGCGACAGCCATCGGCGGTAGCCCTGGATGGCCGCCACCCCCGCCCGGTCCAGCACCGGCGCCCGGGTCCTCGCCGCCGCGATCGAGCCGAGCGTCAGCAGGGTGGAGAACAGTCCGAGGTCGCAGCAGTCGCAGCAGCCGTCGGGGTTCTTCGACTTCGAGAACCGGGTTGACTGCCGGCGGTTCTCCCGGGCCTGTGCCCGGATGCGCCTGAACATGCGTACAGGATCCGCTACCGCCGCCACCCGCTGCCCGCCGTGCGGTCTCCCTCCGCTCGGGGAGCGGGTTCCCTCCGCCGCGGGACGGTTGCCGGCTACCCGGCACCTACGGTCGGGGCATGGCAATCAGATCCGATCGGCAGGTGCGCTGGCCCGGATACGCGATGGCGGTGCTGTTCCTCGGCTACGCCGCCGGCAAGGCCGTCTTCGCGGCGCAGGGCAGACTGGGGTTCCCGGGCGGACCGGTCGTGCCCGCCGAGGAGCACGAGCGCTACGCCCGCGACCTGATGGACGTGGCCCTGGCGCAGTGGCTCGCGGTCGCGACCGGCCTGCTGGGCGCCCTGCTCGCCCTGGCCACGGTGACCAGCCTGGGACGCCGGGTGCCCCGGGTGCTGATGCTGCTGGCGCTCGCCGGGGCGATGGCCTCGGCCGGCGCCGGCGCGGTCGTCATGGCCGCGGACGGGTTCGTCGGCCTCGGCGTGGGCTGGCGGTGGCAGCACGGCCTGCTCGGGATCGTCGTGCTTGGACTGTTGACGGCGACGACCTGGTCCTACGCCCGGGCGACCCGACCCGTCCGGGGCTGAGCGAACGACCACTGGGCCATCGCCGTGCGCCCCTGCCACCCGCCCCCGGGATGTCCGCCGCGGTCGCTAGGAGCGTCCGCCACGGGACCCGCCGCAAGTCACGCGGGTACCGGGCTCCGGTGGGTGGGTCGGGGGTTCGGGGTCAGCCGACGCTGATCCCGAACCCTGGTCTCCCCATGTGGTCGCGGGCGGCTACCGTTTCCGCAGACCAGCGCCGGGACGAAACCGACACCCGTCCAAAAGTCGGGCGAGCTGCTCACGCGCCGTCCGGGTGATGTGCTCGACCGTGACTTCTTTGGCCTGTCACGGCTCGGTCTCCACATTTCCGATCCCTTGACACCCCTGTGGGTCGCCCGTAACCTGACAGCAATCTCAACGTTAATGTTGCCGCCCGAGACGGCGGTTCTACATGAACGTTAATGGTGACGAGCGGAGTTAGCGTGACCCAGGCACCTGAAACCGTTGACATCGGCGAGCAGATCCGGCGGGCGAATCTGGCTTCGGATGTGCGGCTGTCCCGATTCAACCCGCTGCCCAGAATCCTTTGCCACGATGACTTCAACACCGGCCACCATGGCTGGACAGAACTGATCGGCAATCACGACCAGAAGGGTGACCTCTCCGTCGTCGACGACCACATGCGCGACTTCCGGCCGCCGCAGCTGAGCGCGTGCAACTTCTTCGACATCGGCACCCACGGGGCCATGTCCGGGACCTACGCGCTGAAGGTGGCCACCAAGCCGGTCACCGGCCACACCGGTGTGGCCATCCGCCGGCTGACCATGGCCGGACGCGGGAAGGTGCAGTTCGAGACCTACTTCTCCTATAACGCGGAGGCGGCATCGGCCGAGAATCGCGCCGCTGAGCAGGCCGGCAGCAGTGGGTGGGACGCCAACTTCCACCCCTCCGAGACCCAGTTCGGTGCGCTCACCGTTGCCACCGATATCTGTGACGGCACCCGGTACCACACCGTCATGCGCTACCTGAACACCGACCTGGACAACAAATTGACCCGGCAGTGGGTCTACCCCACGGTCCCCGAGCCGACGCCGCGCGAGCACTTCGAGGGAAAGCTCAAGCTCCCTCGCACGGCGGACTTCACTGCTCCCGACCCGGCCGACTGGAGCCCGGTGGGCGAGCCTCAGGAACTGTGCTACAACGAGGTGCCGACAAAGGTCAACTGGCATTATCTGCGATGGGTCATCGACACAAAAACCCGGAAGAACGTCGAGCTTCAGGTGAATGACCGGATTATGGATCTCTCCGATGTCCCGGTCCCGCCGTACAGCGAAAAGTACGGCTCGCTGAACAATCTGCTCAACTTCTACGTCAGCGTTCGTACGCACACGAACGTCCGCAATTTCGTGTACCTCGACTCCGTCCTTATCTCGACGGATTGGTAGGCCAATTCCATGCACCATTCCATGACCGCGGTTCTTGAGCGCGACGGCATCACCGGACCGAAGTACGTCACCGAGCCGTACGAGGTCGCCTGGGCCCGGGAGGCCCGCTGGTTCCTGCGGGTACTCGACCTGCCGGCCGGCGTGCAGCGGGTCGACTGCACCGTCCAGGTCTCCCCGGACGGCCTGTACTGGTGTGACCTTGACGAGGCGACCACCACCGTCGACGGGGCGGGGGTGTGCACCTGGACCACCCGAGAGTTCGGCGGCTGGCTGCGGCTGCGCGCCACCGTGCACGGCGACAACGCGGACACCCAGGTTCCCACCCTGATCTATCTCGCGCTGAAGGCCTGACGACGCCCCTCCGGCTCGCCGATGGCCTGGCCCCTTCTGAGGAGAAGGCGATGGACAACGACATCACCATCAACCGCCGGCGCTTCCTGACAGTCGCTGGCATCGGAGCGGCGAGTGCCTTCCTGGCATCCTGCGGGGTGGCGGGCGGCGACGCGGAGAAGGCGAAGGCGGCCCTCCAGGTCTGCTTCGCACAGCCGATCACCGATCTGGACCCGCTCAGCGCGAACACGACCGTGGATGAGCCGGCGCTCATGGCGCGCCGGCTCATCTTCGACACGCTGGTGCGCCGCAAGGGCGACACCTACACCCCAGCCCTGGCCAAATCCTGGACCCGACCGGACCCGCAGACCTGGGTCTTCACCCTGCGCGACGACGTGACGTTCCACGATGGCACCAAGCTGACCGCGGACGACGTGGTCGCTTCGATGAAGAAGGCGATCAGCAAGACCACCAACCTCTCCGCCCTCTGGGCGTCGGTGAAGTCGGCGGAGGCGACCAACCCGACCACTGTCACCGTCCGCACCGACGGGCCGCTGGGCACCCTGCTGGTCAACCTCACCCTGCTGTTCATCCCACCGGGCAACCGGCTGGAGGACCCGGAGTTCTTCCGCAAGCCGGTCGGCAGCGGCCCCTACCGGGTGGACGCGTTCGCCCCCTCGTCCAAGCTCAGCCTGGTCAAGGCCGACAGATACTGGGGCGAGGCCGCGAAGAGTCCGGCGATCGACCTGCCGTACATCCCGGAGACCTCCACGGCGATCACCTCGCTGCTGACCGGGGACGTGGACGCGTTCTGGCCGGTACCGCCGGACCAGGTGCGCGACGTGTCCGGCAAGGGCGGCGTGAAGGTCGACCGGGTGCCGAGTTACGTCTACTTCCTCAACTGGTTCAACTGCTCCCGCAAGCCCTTCACCGATCCCCGGGTACGCCGGGCGATGTGGCACGCCGTGGATGTCAACAACATCGTCCGCGACCTGTACGCGGAGTCGGCCACGGTGATGGACTCGCCGATCCCGTCCACAGTCTTCGGCGCTGCGCCGCAGCAGCCGTACGCCTACGACCCGGACCGGGCGAAGCAACTGCTCGCGGAGGCCGGCCTGGCCGGCGGGTTCAAGACCTCGATGATGTGGTTCGCCACCAGCGGACCGCTGATCTCCCAGCTGGCCCAGTCGATGATCGCGAGCTGGGCGAAGGTGGGCATCGAGGTCGAGGCCCAGCAGATCGAAAAGGCGGCCTGGCTGACCCGGCTCAACAAGCTCGACTGGGACATGGAGCTGCAGACCAACACGGTCACCACCGGCGACGCCGACTTCACCCTCGGCCGGCTGTACACCTCGCAGGCCAACCGGATGGGCTACCGCAACCCGGCACTGGACGACCTGCTTGCCAAGGCGCGCGGCTCGTCGGACCAGGCGGAGCGGAAAGCGCTGTACGCGCAGGCGTGCAAGAGCATCTGGGACGATGCCGTCGGGATCTTCCCGGCGACCATCACCACCGCTTACGCGATACGTGACACGGTGCAGGGCTTCACGCCGGTTCCCAGCAACCAACCGGATCTGTCCACAGTGATGATGGGAGGCTGAGCGGTCCCTGGAGATCGCCGACGTCACCATGAACCCACCCCGGCGCGTCACATTGCACGACATCGCCACCTCGGTCGGCCTGTCGGTCAACACCGTCTCCCGCGCGCTCGCCGGCAAGAGCGCCGTGAGCAAGGAGACCCGGGCGATGATCAAGGCCGAGGCGGAACGGCTCGGCTACGTCCCGAACACCATGGCCAGGTCACTGGTCCTTGGTCAGGCCATGACCATCGGGGTGGTCATCACCAACCCCTCGAACCCGTTCTACTCCCGCATGATCAGCGCGATCGAACAGCGCGGCAGCGCTCTGGGCTACTCAGTGCTGCTGATGGTCTCCGAGGAGAACCACGACAACGAGTTGCGGGCCGTGGACTCGATGATGCGCTGGGGTGTCGACGGGGCGTTGGTGGTGCCGGTGCAGCCCGAAGTCGATCACTGGCGCCGGCTTGTGTCCGCTGGCACCGAGATGGTGCTGGTCAACCGGGACCTGCCGGATCTCGACTGCGACTTGGTCGGGATCGACTACGGGCAGAGCGCCTACGAGGCCACACTGCATCTGCTCGACACCGGGGTGGAGCGGGTCTACCTCCTGGAGGAGGACCTGAAAATCTCCACCGTGAGCGCCCGGGTGGACGGGTTCCACCGGGCGCTCACCGAACGGGGGGTGCCGTCGGAGTCGGTACGCGTGCTGCGCGTACCGACCCGCCGGCAGGCCGCGAGCACCCTACCGTGGGAACCGGCGGAGGCGTACGAGCTGGCCCGGGCCCTCGTGGCCGAGGTGCCGCCGCGCTCCGGGATCCTGGTCGGCAACGACTACTTCGCCCTCGGGGTCTACCGCGCGTTCACCGAGGCGGGCCGCATGATCGGTGGCGAGGTGGCAGTCGTCGGCTTCGGCGACCACCCGTTCTCCGCGTACCTCAACCCGGCGCTGAGCAGCGTCCGGCTGCCCGCCCAACAGGTCGGCACCGCAGCTGTCGACCAGCTCGTCGCCCGGATCGGCCGGCCTGGGTCCGCCGAGCCCCGGGCCAGGGTCCACTTCCCCGGTGAACTGATCGTCCGGGCGTCTTCCACCCACCGGTACTCCACTGCCGCCGACCGCGGGAGCAGCTGATGCTCAGGTTCGTGTTGAAACGGCTCGGTCAGGCGGTGCTGATCATCCTGGCCTCGCTGACGGTGGTCTTCCTCGTCGTCCGGGTCGCTCCTGGTGACCCGGCCGCGTTGATCCTCGGTGCGTCGGCCAGCCAGTCCGACATCGCCGAGCTGCGTCGGGAACTCGGCCTGGAGGAGCCGCTGCTGCGGCAGTACGTCACTTTCCTGCAGGGCGTCCTGCAGGGTGACTTCGGTGTCTCCTGGCGGCTCGGCGGCGACGCCCTCGGCAACGTGCTCGACCGGCTGCCGGCCACCCTCCAACTGTCCGCGTTCGCGCTGCTCATCACGATCGCGGTCGGCTTCCCGCTCGGCGTGGTCAGCGCGCGGCGGGCCGGCTCGTGGATCGACCGGCTGATCTCCGTGCCCACGCTGCTCGGTCAGGCGCTGCCGTCGTTCTGGGTCGGCGTCATGCTGATCCTGGTCTTCTCCCGCACCCTGAACGTGCTGCCGGCGACCGCCGACGGAACGGTCGCCTCCCTGGTGCTGCCGTCGGTAACGCTGGCGCTGCCGTTCCTCGGCTGGCTGGCCCGGCTGGTGCGTAACGGCGTGCTGGAGGAGTTGGGCAAGGACTACGTACGCACCGCGCGGTCCAAGGGCGTGGACAGCTGGGTGGTCTTCTACCGGCATGTGGTCCGCAACATGATGATCCCGGTGGTCACCCTGCTAGGGCTGCTGGTCGGCAACTTCATCGCCAACGCGGTGATCATCGAGGTGGTCTTCGCCTGGCCCGGCATCGGATCGCTGATGATCGACTCAATCACCAACCGCGACTACTCCGTGGTGCAGGCGGTCATCATGACCATCACCGTCGCCTATGTCCTGCTGAACCTGCTGGTCGACTTCCTCTACGTCAAGCTGGATCCGCGGCTGAATCCGGAGCACATGTCATGACACTCAACCCAGTGTCCCCGGAGCGGGCACCGGCCGGCACCGG
Source organism: Micromonospora sp. LZ34 (assembly GCF_052981855.1). Classification (NCBI taxonomy): domain Bacteria; kingdom Bacillati; phylum Actinomycetota; class Actinomycetes; order Micromonosporales; family Micromonosporaceae; genus Micromonospora; species Micromonospora sp. LZ34. The sequence goes on along the minus strand of NZ_JBRIQN010000010.1, from coordinate 29,642 downwards.
AACACCTGCGGCACCGCCCCCCGCGCCGACACGCCGTCGGGTGCCGCCCCGCGCTTGGATCGCCCTGACCTTCCTCGGCCTCGTCGTGCTGGCCGCTGCCGTCGGGCCGATGCTGCTGCCCTACTCGGCCACCGAGACCGACCTGCCCAACCGGCTGCTCCCACCGGGGGCGAGACTCTCCGACGGTGGGGTCGCGCTGCTCGGCACCGACCAGCTCGGCCGCGACCTGCTCGCCCAGATCCTGGCCGGCAGTCGGGTGTCCGTGATCGTCGGTCTGGCCACCGTGCTGATCGGCGGCTTCGTCGGCATGGTGCTCGGGCTGCTGGCCGGTTACTTCGGCGGCTGGGTCGACACGCTCATCTCCCGCCTCGGCGACGTGCAGCTGGCCTTCCCCAGCGTGCTGCTGGCCATCCTCATCGCCGGGGTGCTCGGACCCAGCCTCACCAACATCATCATCGCCCTGGCGGTGACCCGATGGGTCATCTTCGCCCGGGTGGTCCGGGCGTCCGCGATCACCGTGCACGGCCTTGAGTACGTCGATTCCGCCCGGGTTATGGGCGCCGGCCACGTGCGGATCCTGGTCCGCTACATTCTCCCGTCCTGCTGGGCTCCGCTGCTGGTGGCCGGCACGGCGCAGATCGGACTCGCCATGGTGGCCGAGGCGTCACTGAGCTTCCTCGGCCTCGGCGTACCGGTCACCCAGGCGTCCTGGGGGGCGACGATCTCTGACGGACGCGACTACCTGTCATCGGCCTGGTGGATCTCGACCCTGCCCGGGGTGGCGCTCGCCCTAGTGGTCGTGGCGGTCGGCCTGGTCAGTGACGCCTACCGCGACCACACCGACCCGAGGGCGGCGCTGTGACCGACACCCGACCGCCGGACGGCGGCACCCACACCCCGACCGGCACCCACACACCGACCGGCACCGGCGCACCCGCGGGCACCGGCGCCGCATCGCTGATCAGCCTGACCGACCTGCGGTTGAGCCTGGGACACGGCGCCGGCGCGGTGGATCTGGTCCGCGGCGTGAGCCTCGACGTGCCGCGCGGCACGACGCTGGCGGTCGTTGGCGAGTCCGGCAGCGGCAAGAGCCTCATCGCGCTGTCCATGATGGGCCTGCTGCCGTCCGGCGTCACCGTCGGCGGCGGGGACATCGTCTTCGACGGCACACCGGTGGCCCGGCTGACCGAACGCGAATGGCAGCCGCTGCGCGGCCGGCAGCTCGGCATGATCTTCCAGGACCCGCTGTCCGCGTTGAACCCGTGCATCCGGGTCGGCGACCAGATCGCCGAGATGTTCCGGCGCCGGGCCGGGCTGGGCCGCCGCGAGGCACGCGATCGCGCGGTGGAGTCGATGGTCGAGGTCGGCATCCCGGACGCCGAACGCCGGGCCCAGTCGTACCCGCACGAGTTCTCCGGCGGAATGCGCCAACGGGTCATGATCGCGATGGCCCTGTCGCTGCAGCCGCAACTGCTCATCGCCGACGAACCCACCACCGCGCTCGACGTCACCGTGCAGGCGCAGATCATGCGGCTGCTGGTGGCACGCAAGCAGGCACGCGGGCTCACCATGATCCTGATCAGCCACGACCTCGGGGTGGTGTCCCGCTCCGCCGACTCGGTGGCCGTCGTGTACGCCGGCCGGGTCGTCGAGTCCGGGCCGAGCCGGGAGGTCCTCACCCGGCCCGCCCACCCGTACACGGTGGGGCTGATGCGCTCGGTGCCCGACCGCCGCCGGCCGGGCGCGGCGCTGGAGGCCATCCCCGGCCAGCCGCCGGACCCGCGCACCGTTCCGTCCGGGTGCGCCTTCCACCCCCGGTGCCCCATGGCACGGGACCGGTGCCGAACCGAGGTGCCCGCGCTGCGGCCCGTCGGGCCGGCCCGGGCCAGCGCCTGCCACTTCGCCGACGAACTCGCCGGCGATGGCCCGAACCTGCCCAAGGCCAGCGAGGTGAGCGGACATGTCTGAGCGGACACCGGTCCTGCGACTGCGAGACCTGCACGTCGACTACCGGCTTTCCGGCGGGTTGTTCTCCCGCGGCCGCCGGGTGCGGGCGGTGGCCGGGGTGAACCTGGTCGTGCCGGCCGGCAGCACCGTCGGCATCGTGGGGGAGTCCGGCTGCGGCAAGTCCACCCTGGCCCGGACCATCGTGGGACTGCTTCCGCCAGCCAGCGGGCAGGTGCTGCTCGGCGACGTGGACCTGCCCACCGCCTCCCGGGGCACCCGCCGCCGGTTGCGACCGGACGTGCAGATGGTCTTCCAGGACCCGTACGCGTCGCTGAACCCGTGGATGAGCGTCCGCGACCTGATCAGCGAACCCTGGCAGATCCATCCGGGGATCGTGCCGCAGGAGCGGTGGGACGCCGAGGTCGACCGGCTGCTCGAACTGGTCGGACTGCGACCCAGCCAGCGCGGGCTGCGACCGCACCAGTTCTCCGGCGGCCAGCGGCAGCGCATCTGCATCGCCCGGGCCCTCGCCGTACGGCCGAAGGTGATCGTCTGCGACGAGGCGGTCTCCGCGCTCGACGTGTCGATCCGGGCGCAGATCCTCAACCTGCTGCGCGACGTGCAGGCCGACACCGGGGTGTCGTACGTCTTCGTCTCCCATGACCTGGGCGTGGTGCGGCACGTCGCCGACACGGTAGCGGTCATGTACCTCGGTCGCTTCGTCGAACAGGGCCCCACCGACGAGGTGTTCGCTGCGCCGGCCCACCCGTACACCCAGGCGCTGCTGTCCGCCGCACCGGCGGTTAACGACTGGCGGCACGACCGGCCCGAGGAGATCGTGTTGACCGGTGAGGTGCCCTCACCGCTCGCGCCACCCACCGGCTGCCGGTTCCGGACCCGCTGCTTCAAGGCCCAGCCCACCTGCGCTCAGGTCGAGCCGGAACTCACCGACCGGGCGACCGGGCGCCACGTCGCCTGCCACTTCGCCGAGGCCGACGCGCGGTACGGAATCGCCGGCTGACCCCCACCCCACGACAGCGAGGAGGACCCGTGCCGGAAACGATGCGAGCGGTGGTCTGCCACGGCCCGGCGACTACCGACTGGAACAGGTGCCGGTGCCGGTCCCCGGCCCCGGTGAGGCGCTGGTCCGGGTGGAGGCCGTCGGCATCTGCGCCAGCGACCTGAAGGGCTACCACGGGGCGACCCAAGTTCTGGGGCGACGGGACGCGTCCGGCGTGGGCGGAGACGCAGGTGGTGCCGGGCCATGAGTTCGTCGGCGAAGTGGTCGCCCTGGACGACGCGGCCCGCGCCCGGTGGGGCGTCGAGGTCGGCGACCGGGTGGTCTCCGAACAGATCGTGCCCTGCTGGGAGTGCCGGTACTGCCGGCGCGGCCAGTACTGGATGTGCGCCCCGCACGACATCTACGGTTTCAAGCGCCGCACGCCCGGTACGATGGCTCGTACATAGTGTTCCCGGCCGGTGCCCTGGTGCACCGGGTCTCCCCGGACCTGCCCCCGGCGCACGCGGCGTTCGCCGAGCCGCTGTCCTGTGCGCTGCACGCCGTCGAGCGCGGCGGCATCACCTTCGACGACGTGGTGGTGGTCGCCGGGTGCGGGCCAATCGGTCTGGGCATATTTCCACGTCTCGTTCGCCTGGTACGGCCCGGACGGGTGGCTCACCGACGTGACCGCCTACGGGGACACCGCGATCGCGCACCTCAACCGGGTCGGCCGGGGAAGGCTGGGAACTGGTCTCCGTCGTCGAGGACGTGAACAACGTCCAGGGCAGCACCGAGGTGCACCGCTATCACCTCAAGAGCGTGCTCGCCTAACCCGCGGCTGCCCGGCAGCCGCGTCCGCCGCCGGTCAGTCCGGCCTCAGGCGGTGCGATCGGCGATCTTGAGGGGGACGCCCTGGGCCCGGAGTGGGGCGAGCTGGGATTCGCTCGCGCCGGCGTCCACGATGACCAGGTCGAACGCGGTCAGCGGCGCGAGCTGGTGCAGCCCGTTCTTGGTAAACTTGCTGTGGTCAATGAGCAGCACCCGGTGGTTGGCGGCCTCCATCAGCGCGCGCTTGACGGCCACCGTCTCCTGTGACTGGTGGTAGCAGTGCCCGTCGGTCACCGCAGTGGTGGACATGAACAGCACGTCGGCCCGTAGTGACCGGATGGTGTCGGTGGTCTGCATGCCGAGGAAGGCGTCGTACGCCGGGTAGTAGGCGCCGCCGAGACCGATGAGGTCGACTCCCGGCTCACCGGCGAGCAGCTTCAGCACGGCCAGGAAGTTGCTGATGACGGTCAACGGGCCGCGGCTCGGCAGCAGCTCCGCGACCGCCAGCCCAGTGGTGCTGTCGTCGATCATGATGGCGGTGCCTGGGGTGACGAGTTCGAGCGTTGCGTGGGCGAGGTCCCGCTTCTCGGCCGCCATCGCCTGCACCCGGTGGCGTACGTCGCCGTGGTGGACGGCGGACGGTTGCGCGGTCGCGCCACCGCGCACCTTGCGCAGCCAGCCCTCGCTCTGCAGCGCGTCGAGGTCGCGATGGATGGTCATCAGGCTCACGCCCTGCGCCTCGGCGAGGTCTTCGATCTTGACGAAGCCCTCGTCGATGACCCGCCGGCGAATCTGCTCGCGCCGCTCGCGGGGGTTCAGCGGCGGGGCCGCCTCAGGCAGGGTGTTGACGCTGGCGACGTCGTGGGCCACCGAGCTGCCTCCTGTCGTGGGTGCCGAGCGGTCCGGTCGGGTGGGTGGGGTCCGATCCGCGTTGCCGGCGCATGCCGCAACCTACCGCGTCCGTCTCCGGCGCGCGCTTGGGGCGACGCTCTGCGTAACACCACCGCGAGATTCTGATGAGAAGATAACACCCTCCTATGCGCCGACATACGCCCGAATACTGGAGTTCTGCGCGGGGGTTGACCTCGAACATCACAGCAACGTTGTGGTTTATGTCAGGCGCTTGACATCTCTGCAGTCGCTGATGTTCTGTTCGTAACACAAGCTACCTCCGTCGTCGCGGACGGTCTTGTCGGACCGTTCGGGATGGCTGCCGACGCCGGACGCACCCACCACCCTCGCAACCGGGGTGCGGCCGGACCACTTGAGGAGTGCGTCATGAAGAGAATCCCCCTGCGGGCACTCGTCGCCGTCTCCGCGACGCTGCTCGCCCTCGCCGCCTGTGCCCCCACCGACGACGACGCCGGCGGCGGCTCCGGCAGCGGCGCGGAGAACGCGAAGATCGCGTTCCTGATGCCGGACATCGCTTCGACTCGCTACGAGCAGTACGACGCTCCGCTGTTCAAGGCCAAGGTGAAGGAGCTCTGCCCCAAGTGCGAGGTGCTCTACCAGAACGCCGGGGCTGACGCGTCGAAGCAGCAGCAGCAGGCCAACTCCGTCCTCGCCCAGGGCGTCAAGGCGATCGTGCTCGACCCGGTCGACTCGGCCGCCGCCGCCACGATCGTCAAGTCGGCGCAGGCCCAGAAGGTCCCAGTCATCGCCTACGACCGGCCCATCCCGGACGCGAAGGCCGACTACTACGTCTCCTTCGACAACGAGAAGATCGGCTCGCTCATCGCCCAGTCGCTGGTGGACCACCTCAAGGAGACCAACGCGCAGGGCGGCATCCTCGAGGTCAACGGCTCGCCGACCGACGCCGCCGCGGGCCTGATCAAGAAGGGCATCCACTCGGCCGTCGATTCGAGCGGGTTCAAGCTGCTGGCCGAGTACGACACCCCGGGCTGGCAGCCGAGCAAGGCGCAGGAGTGGGTGAGCGGACAGATCACCCAGTTCCCGGGCCAGGTCGCCGGTGTGGTGGCCGCCAACGACGGCACCGGAGGCGGCGCGATCGCCGCGTTCAAGGCCGCCGGCGTGAAGGTCCCGCCGGTGACCGGCAACGACGCGGAGCTGGCCGCGATCCAGCGCATCATCGCCGGTGACCAGTACAACACGATCTCGAAGCCGATCAAGATCGTGGCCGAGGCGGCTGCGGAGATCGCGTACAAGTTCGTCCAGGGCGACAAGCCGGCGGGCGAGACCACCCTGTTCGACACCCCGTCGAAGCTGTTCACCCCGACGGTCGTGACGCAGCAGAACGTCGCTGAGGTGATGTTCGGCCCGGACGGCGCGCTGAAGGCAGCCGACGTCTGTACCGCGGAGTACAAGGCCGCCTGCGACAAGCTCGGAATCAAGTAGGCGGGTCCGGCCCCTCGTCGCCACGGTGACGAGGGCCGACCCCGCACCATCGCCCCGCTCCGCGGAGCCACCGTCCCACCGTCCCCGAAGGACCGCCATGTCGCCAACGCCGACCAGCCAACCTCCGGAAGCCGAGGCAGACACCGTCCTGTCGCTCCGCGGCATCACCAAGACCTTCGGCGCCGTCGCCGCCCTGACCGGCATCGACCTCGACGTGGCCGCCGGCCAGGTGGTGGCGATCGTCGGCGACAACGGCGCCGGCAAGTCGACCCTCGTGAAGATCCTCTCCGGGGTCCACGTTCCGGACTCCGGGACGATCAGGTTCGAGGGCAACGAGGTCACCATCCCGAACCCGGCCGCCGCCCACCAGCTCGGCATCGCCACGGTCTTCCAGGATCTCGCGCTGTGCGAGAACCTCAACGTGATCGAGAACCTCTTCCTCGGCCACGAACTGCGCGGGCTGCGCCTCGACGACGTGGCCATGGAGGTCCGCTCGTGGGAGCTGCTGCGGCAGCTGTCCGCGAAGATCCCGACGGTACGGATCCCTGTCGCCTCGCTCTCCGGCGGGCAGCGGCAGACCGTGGCCATCGCCCGCTCGCTGCTGGGCGATCCCAAGATCGTGATCCTGGACGAGCCCACCGCCGCCCTCGGCGTGGCGCAGACGGCCGAGGTGCTCAACCTCATCGAGCGGCTCCGTGGGCGCGACCACGGCGTCATCATGATCAGCCACAACATGGCGGATGTGAAGGCCGTCGCCGACAAGGTGGCTGTGCTGCGGCTCGGCCGCAACAACGGGGTCTTCGCGGTGGACGAGGTCTCACCCGAGGACATCATCGCCGCGATCACCGGCGCCACCGACAACGTCGTCGCCCGACGTAGCGCGCGGCGCGCCCAGCCGACCACGACCATCGAAGGGAGGACTCAGCCGTGACCGAGGTCCACACCGCCGCGCCGGCCCCTTCCGGCCCGACCGACCTGCACGACGAGCGGCTGCGTCAGCACACCGGCGTCGGTGGGGCGGTGACCGCTTTCATTGACCGGGTACGCAGCGGGGACCTCGGGTTCCTTCCCGTGGTGGCCGGGCTCGTCGTCATCTGGACGGTGCTGCAGTCGCTCAACCCGATCTTCCTGTCCAGCGCCAACCTGGTGAACCTCACCCTGGAGATCGCACCGGTCGGCGTGATCGCGCTTGGCGTCGTGTTCATCCTTCTGGTCGGCGAGATCGACCTGTCGGTCGGCTCGGTCAGCGGTCTGTCCGCCGCGGTCATGGCCGTGCTCTTCGTCGACCGCGGCCTGCCGGCCTGGTTCGCGGTCGCCGCGGCCGCCGTCATGGGCGCCGCGCTGGGCTGGGTCTACGGCCAGCTTTTCAACCGGTTCGGCGTCCCCAGCTTCGTCATCACCCTGGCCGGCCTGCTCGGCTTCCTCGGCCTCCAGCTCTGGGTGCTCGGCGCCAAGGGCTCCATCAACCTGCCGTTCGACTCCGGTCTGGTGACCTTCGCGCAGCTGGCCTTCCTGCCGGCGTGGCTGTCGTACACCCTGGTCGGTGTGGGCGCCGTGGCCTGGTTCCTGAGCGGCTACCTGCACGCTCACGCCCGGCGACGCGCGCAGCTGTCCGCCGCTTCGGTGCAGTACCTCGCCGTCCGCAGCATCCTGCTCGCCGTCGGGCTTGGCGCGGTCGTCGCCTACCTGCAGCAGACCCGTGGCGTCGGCTGGATGTTCGTGCTGTTTCTCGCCCTCGTCCTGGCCATGCACTACGTGCTCCGGAGGACGAAGTACGGCAAGGCGGTGTACGCGATCGGCGGCAACGTCGAGGCGGCCCGGCGCGCCGGCATCAACGTCAAGGCCGTCTACACCTCCGTCTTCATGGTCTGCACTACGCTCGCCGCCATCGGTGGCGTCCTGGCCGCGGCCCGGCTCGCGGCGGCCAACCAGAGCAGCGGGGGTGGCGACGTCAACCTGAACGCCATCGCGGCCGCCGTCATCGGTGGCACCAGCCTCTTCGGCGGCCGGGGCAACGCCTTCGCCGCGCTGCTCGGGATCGTGGTGATCCAGTCGATCTCCAGCGGGCTGACCCTGCTGAACCTGGACTCGTCGTTCCGGTTCATGGTCACTGGCGCCGTCCTGCTGATCGCCGTGACGCTGGACTCGGTGGCACGCCGGTCCCGGGCGGCGCACGGCCGGGGCTGAGCAGGAGGAGGAAAGATCGTGGCAGCCATCTGCATCGACGCCGGCACGACGATGATCAAGGCGGTCGGCTACGACGACAGCGGCCTGGCGTCCGTCGTCGTCCGGGAACCGGCCATCGCGCAGCGGCCGAAGTCCGGCTGGGTCGAGCAGGACATGCGCCAGGTCCGGGACGCGGTGTTCCGCGCGGTCCGGGGCGTCCGCGTCCAGCTGCACGGTGAGATCGAGTTCGTCGCGCTCACCGCGCAGGGCGACGGCTGCTGGCTGGTCGACGCGGCCGGCGCCCCGACCGGTCCGGCCGTGCTCTGGAACGACGGCCGGGCCGCCTCGGTGGTACGGCGCTGGTCCGAGGCCGGCCTGCTACCCGAGGCGTTCCGCCGCAACGGTTCGGTGACCTTCCCCGGCCTGCCCAACGCGATCCTCAGCTGGCTGCGGACCCACGACCCGGATCGACTGGCCCGCTCGGCCGCCGTACTGACCTGCGGCGGCTGGCTCTTCGCCCAGCTCACCGGCGCCGTCGTGATGGAGGAGTCGGACGCCTCGGCGCCCTTCGTGGAGCTGCGCACCGGCCGGTACGCCCCGCGGCTGTTCGACCTGTTCGACCTGGCCTGGGCGCAGCGGCTGCTCCCACCGGTGGCGCAGGGCGCGGAACGGGTGGCCCCGCTGCGGGCCGACGCCGCCGCCGAACTCGGGGTGCCGGCCGGTACGCCGGTCGTGATCGCCCCCTACGACATCGCCGCCACGGCGATCGGCGCCGGCGCGGTCCACCCCGGCCAGGCGTGCAGCGTCCTCGGCACCACCCTCTGCACCGAAGTGGTGACCGACGAGGTGTCGCTCGGGGACGAGCCGCTCGGCGCGACCGTCGCGCTCGGTGTGCCGGGCCGACACCTGCGGGCCATGCCGACGCTGACCGGCACCGAGGTGCTGACCTGGGCGTGCGGGCTACTCCGCCTGAACCACCCCGGAGACCTGATCGACCTGGCGGGCCACGCGTCGGTCGGCGCCGGCGGCCTGATGTTCCTGCCCTACCTGTCGCTGGCCGGCGAACGGGTGCCGTTCGTCGACCCGCAGGCGCGGGGAATGCTGTTCGGCCTCTCGGTGGAGCACGGCCGGGAGCACATCGCCCGCGCCGTCGTCGAGGGGCTCACCCTCGTCATCCGCGACTGCCTGGCCGCCTCGCAGGTGACGCCGACGGGGCTGGTGATTTGCGGCGGCGGCGCGGTGAACGCGACCTGGGCGCAGCTCATCGCCGACGTGGTCGGGGTACCCGTGCGGCGTACCGCCGACGCCGAGGTCGGCGCCCGCGGGGCGTTCGTGGTCGGAAAGCTGGCCACCGGGGCGATGGCCACGGTGGAGGACGCGGTCGCCGCGTACGTGCGGGTCCAGGACTCGTTCCTGCCGGACCCGGTGCGGACGCGGCGCTACGCCGACCTGCTCGGGGAGTTCGTCCGCCTGCGCCGGCACGCGGCGACGGTGTGGCCGCAGCTGGCGGCCCTGCGCGAGGAGGGGGACGGGTGACCCGGCCGGAGGACGACGGCGTCTGGATCGGGCTCGATCTCGGCACGCAGAGCGTGCGGGCCCTGGCCGTCACCGGCCGAGGTATAGCGGTCGGCATGGGCAGCTCGCCGCTGACCAGCCACCGCGACGGCGACCGGCACGAGCAGGATCCGCGACAGTGGTGGGCCGCCGTGTCCGCCGCGGCGCGGGCGGCGCTGGCCGACGTCGCACCGGCCAGCGTCCGGGGAGTCGCCGTGGACGCCACCTCCGGCACGTTGCTCCTGGTGGACCGGGCCGGCGAGCCGGTGACCCCGGGCGTCATGTACGACGACTCCCGCGCGGCCGCCGAGGTCGAGCGGGTGAACGAGATCGGCGCGGCGACCTGGGCGGCGCTTGGGTACCAGCGCATGCAGCCCGCCTGGGCGCTGCCGAAGCTGCTCTGGCTGCTGCGGCACCACCCCGGCGCGGCGGACGCGCACCGGCTGGCGCACCAGAGCGATGTGATCAACCGGCGCCTGGTCGGGCACGAGGTGCCAACCGACCTGAGTAACGCGCTCAAGACCGGTGCCCACCTGGTCGACGCCGACTGGCCGGCCGCCGTCCTCGACGCGCTAGGCGTGCCCGGTGAGCTGCTGCCGCCGCTGGTGCGGTCCGGCACCCGTCTCGGCACGGTCTGCGCCGACGCCGCCGAGCAGACCGGCATCCCCGCCGGCACCCCGGTGTTCGCCGGCATGACCGACGGGTGCGCGGCGCAGCTCGGGTCCGGGGCGCTGCGGGTCGGCAGCTGGAACTCAGTGCTCGGCACCACGCTGGTGCTCAAGGGCGTGGCCCGGCAGCCGGTCCACGACCCGGCCGGGGTGGTCTACTCGCACCGCGGCCCGAACGACACCTGGCTGCCCGGGGGCGCGTCCAGCACCGGGGCGGGAGCCGTCTCGCGCGACTTCCCGGCCGCCGATCTCGACGCCCTCAACCGCGCGGCGACGTCCCACGAGCCCGCGACTGTCCTGTGCTACCCGCTGGTCGCCACCGGGGAACGCTTCCCGTTCGTGGCCCCCCAGGCCCGCGGGTTCCTGCTCGGCGAGCCGGCCGGGGAGGCTGACCGGTTCGCAGCGGTGCTGCAGGGGGTCGCGTACCTGGAACGGCTCTGCTTCGCCTACCTGCACCTGCTCGGCGCGCCGTTGGACGGCGAGCTGGTGCTGACCGGCGGCGCCACCCGCAGCGGGTACTGGAACCAGCTGCGTGCCGACATCCTCGGCCGGCCAGTGGTGTTGCCGGAGAACGCCGAGCCCGCGCTCGGCATGGCGATCCTCGCCGCGGCGGCCGACCGGGACCCGGTCGAGGTCGCGGCGGCCATGGTGCGGGTGCGGGCGGTCGTGGAGCCACGCGAGGGAGCGCACCACCGGTTCACGCCGGGATATCTGCGGCTGGTCGAGGTGCTCGAGCAACGGGGCTGGCTGGCACCGGCTGCGGCCGCACACGCACGGGAAAGGACCGCCTTATGACCACCCTCGTCCTCGTCCGCCACGGGGAGACCGTCTGGCACGCGGACAACCGGTACGCCGGTGTCAGCGACATCTCGCTCACCGCCCGTGGGCACGACCAGGCCGCGCAGCTGGCGGCCTGGGCCGCGACGGCAGGATTGTCCGCTGTCTGGACCTCCACCCTGAGCCGCGCCCAGCTCACCGCCGCGCCCTGCGCCGAGGCCGCCGGCACGCCGCTGTGGGCCGACGAACGCCTCCGCGAGCTGGACTTCGGTGACGGCGAGGGGCTGACCCGCGCGGAGATGCGGGAGCAGTTCCCAGAGGCGCTGGACGCCTTCCACGCCGATCCGGTCGCGGACCACCTGCCCGGCGGGGAGGACCCGGCCCACGCGGCGCAGCGGTTCACCGCCTGCCTGTGCGACATCGCGGCCGAGCATCCGGACGGCCGGGTGCTCGTGGTCGCGCACACGACCGCGATCCGGCTGGCCCTGTGCCAGCTGCTCAGGGTGCCACTGCGGGAGTATCGCCGGCTCTTTCCGTTCGTCCGCAACTGCGCCCTGACCGAGATCCGGCTGGACGGTGACCGGGTCGCCGTACTCGAGTTCAACGCCCCGATCGCCCGGCAAGTCGCGTGAGCCACGTCCCGTCCGCCGAAACCGCGACAACCCTGGGAGATCCTCTGATGAGCGTCCGCCTGCTCGCCGCCGGCGACCACTTCGTGCTCAACCGTCTGCTCGTCGACGCCGTACGCGCCGAGGTCCCCGACGGTCTCGACATCAGGCAGCTGACGCTGCCCTGGCCGGTCGAGCCGTTCGGACCGGTGGCAGAGGTGCACGAGGCGTCCGGCACCGAGGACGAGCTGATCGAGGCGCTGCGCGGGGTGCGCATCTGCGTCACGCAGATGGCCCCGATCACGCGGAAGGTGCTCGAGGCGGCACCGGACCTCGAGCTGGTCTGCGTCAGCCGCGGCGGGCCGGTCAACGTCAACCTCGAGGCGGCGACCGAGCGGGGGGTGGCCGTCTGTTCCGCGCCGGGTCGCAACGCGGCCGCCACCGCCGAACACACCGTCGCCATGATCCTCGCCGCCATCCGCCGGATCGCGTCGACGCACCAGGACCTCCTCCACGGCACCTGGCGGGGTGACTACTACCGCTACGACAGCGTCGGACCGGAGCTGGGCGGCAGCAGGGTGGGCCTGGTCGGCTTCGGCGCCATCGGCAGCCGGGTCGCCCGCATCCTCCACGCGTTCGGCGCGCGAGTCCTGGTGCACGACCCCTACGTCACCGCCGACCAGGTGAACGGGATCGCCGAGTTGACGTCCCTCGACGACCTGCTGCTGCGGTCGCACATCGTCTCCCTGCACGCCCGGGTCACCCCCGAGACCACCGGGATGATCCGTGCCGCGCAGCTGGCCGCGATGCCGGCCGGTTCGGTGATCGTCAACTGCGCCCGGGGCGCGCTGCTCGACTACGACGCCGTATGCGACGCCCTCGACGCCGGGCACCTGTTCGGTGCGGCCTTCGACGTCTTCCCGGAGGAACCGATCCCGGCCGGCTCCCGCCTGCTCTCCACGCCGAACATCGTGCTGACCCCGCATTTGGCCGGGGCCAGCAAGGAGACCGCCGCGAACGCGGCCCGCATCGTTGCCGGCGAGGTGGGCCGCTATCTGCGCGGCGAACCGCTCCGCTACTGCGCGAACCCGTAGGTGCGGAGCTGACCGGAACGGGCGGGGGAGCTGCGGTGGGACTCACCGCAGCTCCCCCGCTCGACGGTCGGCGCCGTAGCCGAGGCCGGCGGCGGGGTAGAGAGGGAAGTCGGCGAGCAGCTCGGCGGCCTGCTTGCTCACCTTGTCCGCCAGGGCCGGGTCGAGCACGTCTTGGCCTTGGACGCGGTGCCGTCCGGGTTCGCTCCCGTGGTGGTCTGGGCTGAGGACGGCAGTCGATCACCGCCGCTTGGACGGTCTCGACGCGTCAGTAGCGGGTCACCTCGACCGCCCGCCTCCATATGGCGGCAAGGTCGGTGAGGTCCTTGGTGCGTCGGGACAAGATCGGCGCTGTTGCGTTGTGGGATCGACGGAAACGTTGAACCGGCGTCGGGTCCGCGGTCAGATCGCCAGGGCGAGGTCGGCGAACGCCGAAGACACGCGCGTTGCCGGCGGGACGTCGACGGCGAGTTCGTAGTGTCCGCGGCGCAGGTTCTGCATGAACGCGTGACCGGCGATGATCACCTGTGCTGTCTTGTCCGTTCGTAGTCCGCGCATCGGTCTCAACCGGTGTTTCAGCTGGCCGTGATCGGCTTCGATCGGATTATTGACGTAGGTGCCGTTGCGTTATCTGATCGGGAGACGCGGAACGCCCGGGTCGGGTCCGCGTCAGATGACCCGGGCGAGGTCGCTGAACGCCGAAGCGACTCGGAGCTTGGGCTGATTGTCGAGCCCGAGTTCATAGTGTCCGCGGCGGAGGTTCTGGATGAGTGCGTGTCCGGCGATGATCACTTGTGCGTTCTGGTCGGTCCGGAGCCCGCGCATCGGTCGTAACCGGTGCTTGAGCTGACTGTGGTCGGCCTCGATCGGATTGTTGGCGTGCTGCTCGACGTGGTGCCAGGCCGAGGGGATCAGGTCGTCGAGCACGGCGGGGTAGACCGGGGCGGCGTCGGTGACGACTTCGCTGGGCGTCACCTTCAGCGCCTTCAGCGCCCGCTGGAAGAACCGGCGGGCCGTCGCGGCATCACGGCGCGCCGAGACGAGCACGTCAATGACCTGCCCTTGCTGGTCGATCGCGCGGTAGACGTAGCGCCACACGCCGTTGACCCTGACGTAGGTCTCGTCGACGAACCACCGATCACCGGGGGAGTGGCGGGCGAACCGGGCCGCGTCGGCCAGCAGCGGCGTGAACCGTTGCACCCACCGGAACACGGTGACGTGGTCGACCTCGACACCGCGCTCAGCCAGGAGTTCCTCCACGTCCCGATAGGAGAGGTTGTAGCGCAGGTACCAGCGGACCGCGACGACGATCACCTCTGCGGGGAACCGGAACCCGGTGAACGCCGACTTCGGCGGCGACCAGGGACGACGAGGACTCGACCGCTGCACCCGTCAAGCCTGCCTCGATCCCTGGACTCGGGCAATGCAACAGACCCGCCTGGACTGCGTCCGCTTGTGCATCAGCACTGTCAGGTCGTTGATTTCCTGTCGCAGCCCTTCGAGTTCGCGCCTGTACTTGTCGGCTCGTGCCTGCTCGAAGAAGCCCAGTTTACCGCCGCCGATTCGGGCGCTGCCGGGCAGCGTATGTGCGGCGGTGTTCTGCGCTAGAACTCGCCCGTCCCTGCTGTAGGCATCACCGTCGGGGCCGATCTTGCAGTTTCCCTTCATCAGGTAAAAGGTGACCCTGGCGTCGTTGCCGTCGCCCCCGGCCATGCCCCACCGAGAAGCCCGGTTCATCGTCCGTCGCCTGAGGAGTGACGGAGGAACCGCATGAGTTCCCGCCGGCAAAAGGATCGTTCCAATGAAGTCTGACACTCCCGACCGGACCGTCGTCCGACCGAATGGTGTACAGGACAGTGCCTTCGGTGCCGGTGAGGACCCCGTCCGATTCCTAGGCCCAAACGCCTCGATCCCCGATGATTCTCGGTGCGCGTGTGAAGCCTGACGGATCATTCCTGAATTGGTCCGTCCATACCGCAGCGCCGAGACGTGCTGAAGAGCGCCCGGCCCCGGCCTCGCAATCACGACCCGTGGTCAGTTGCAGCTCCGCGCGAAGTTCGAGCGTACGCCGGGATGCTGCCTGCCTTTGCCGGCTCCGGCGAAATCACGTCCGGCCGGTCGGGCAGTTACTACCCTTGCGGTGTACACGCTTTTTAGCCGCCGTGTGCACGGCGTATGGAGGGGGACCGCCGTGAACGGAACGACCGCCGGCATGACTCGAGACCGAATGGCACTCGCCGAGATCGCACGTATCGCCAACGCGGCGTCGGGGATGCCCGGCGCCACGCACGTGGCGTCGGATGGGGATGCGGCCACCCCTCGACAGAGCTGCCGCATCATGCCGGTGCCCCCGCGGCTGAGGGACAAGGCCGCGCATGTCGCCGTCCGGATCAACCCCGTTAACGCGCCGCTGTGCGAACAACCGGTCGACGGTGCGGTGATCAGCCCACCGCAGCGCCTGGCGCTGCTCGTTACGAAGTACTGGGGCGCCGCGCCGCGCGTGCTGTCGGTAAGCTTCATGGAGTCGACTCCGGCGGACGTGCGGGCGAGGATCATTTCGCACATGAACGCCTGGGGAACGGGGCTCTCTTTCGCGGAGACCGGTGGGACCGGCGAGATACGCATCTCGCGCGAACCTGGTGGCTACTGGTCGTACCTCGGCACCGACAACCTGCTGATACCGCCAGACAAGCCGACGATGAACCTCGAGCGGTTCTCCATGGGCACCTCCGAGGCAGAGTTTCGACGGGTGGTCCGGCATGAGGCGGGGCATGCCATGGGCTTCCCCCATGAGCACATGCGCCGGGAGCTGGTGGAACGGATCGACCGGCAGAAGGCGTACGCGTACTTCCAGGACTGTTGTGGCTGGCCGCCGGAGATGGTCGACCAGCAGGTGCTCACTCCGCTGGAGGAGTCCTCGATCTTCGCTACGCCCCCGGATCAGGACTCGATAATGTGCTATCCGATCCCGGCAGCCATCACCGTGGACGGATTGCCGATCCGCGGCGGAGCGGACCTCAGCTCGTGGGACATCGGGTTGGCCACCGCCGTGTATCCCCCACTGAGTTTGACCCCGCAGGTCCATGCGGCGGCGATGGTGGTCGATTGGGAGCCCGCCAAGGACGTCGCGGTGCCCGTGTGAGCCACCGGCGGGGCACCGCGGGTGCCGAGTAAGGAGCAGCGGGCATGGGCCGATTCATCGACCTACGGCACGGTGTGCCGGGCCAGCCGGGGAGCTTGACCGTCGCGATGGGTGATGTGCTCCGGTTCGCCGCCACCGGCGGCCGGGTCCGCGAAGGCACCTCCGTCGAACTGCTCGGCAGCTACGTGGACAGCACCGTTGGCACGAACGGTGAGGTTCTCACCCCCGCCGGGACGCCCAACGTCGTGCTGTTCCGCAGCACCGCCCCGGGCCGGTCGGTGATCGATGTTGTCACCGGCGACCCGTGGCGGGCACCGGAAACGCAGCAGATTCGGGTCACCGTCGCGGAGTGACGACGGGCTATTGCCGAGCGGGGCACAGCAGCCGGTCGCTGAACTCGCTGCGGCGGCGGTCACCCGGATCCGGTTGTTGAACACGGATTTGCCCCGGTTGTCAGCCCGCGCCGGGATCGAATCACCGGGCAGCTTGTCGAACATGGCCACGTCCCGTGGCTACAGCGTCGCCCGGACGTCGTCGTCCTCGCCGGTGGCGTCGAAGCCGAACTGGACGCCTGGCGCGGCTCCTCGAGGTGGACGACGGTCGGGATGCCGTCGAACAGGCACAGCAGCACCGCCGGGGCGAGGCGTTCCAGGCGCAGCAGCCGCATCCGGCCGGGGGCGTCCTCCGGATGCGGGCCTCGTCACCGCCCGCCGGCTCGATGCTGAACGCCCGCACATGCATCGCGGGCCAGCCGGAGACCACCCCCCACGACAACATGAACACCACGCCCCGCCAGCAGCCGGCCGCGGGGCTTCCTCATCGCGCTACACGCTCACCAGCAGTGACGCCATCATGCTCACACCGAATGACGCGCAACATTGCTCCCGCATTCGTCCACCACGAGCGCGTCGCACCGTCATGCGCCACCGGACACGAGTTGACCGTCCTGCACGATGTGCAGCTTCTTCCCGTCCTTGTAGATGTTCTCCTTTCCGTTTCTCGTCGTGACCTGAGCCATAACCCGGGCGGGCGGCGCACGGCGACCCCACCCACGCCGACGCTGGTCCGGGTTCGCATCCGGAAATCCGGACAGACAGCTCAGGCGGTGCGAAGTGGAGACCACGTCAGCGAAATGAGAGCAGGTCAACCGCCTGGCCCCGCACAGCGAGTTCAAATGTCCGGATTCTTTTGGTGGACCATACTTGACAGCGTTACGGGTCATCGCAGACGGTGTACGCGCTGTTCAGGCGGTGGCAGCGAGCTGGAGTCTGGCAGCAGATCGTGACCGGGGTTGCAGGCCCGCGCTGGTTGCGGAAGTAGACAGCGCTCGGCGCGGTGCCAGCGGGTGTCGGAGAGCTTAAGCGGTTCGCCGGGAGTCCAAGGGCTCGTCGCCGATCGCGCGATGATCTGCCACGACGACCAGCGACACCCCCTGAGCCCGAGCCTGATCGATCAGCTCCTGCGCGATCCGCACGTCCAGCGCCGCGGACCTGACCTTCGACCGCCCCCGCGTCCTTGAGACCAGAATCCGCTGCCGGTGAAGGGCGAATCCGGCCCGGCCGTACACCTGCCGTTTCAGGAACTTGACCATGTGCGGGCGCCTACTATGGGGCCGTTGCTATAGGGCAGGGTCAGCCCGGCGACGACAGCCGGCAAGTCCTTGCGTGCAAGGGCGTGCAGCGCGAACAGGCGTTCGGTCTCGACTGCGGTCATCCAGGCATCGAGGTCGTGGCCGAGACGGCCAGTGTGCAGGACGGCGAACTCGCGGACCCGCCGGGCCAGAGCGGTCAACTGCGGGCATCTGTTGACTGGGTCGTCCAGGTGACTGTCCGAGTAGCCGACCATGTCGATCATGGGGGTGTCCATGCGCGGGCCGAGACGTGGTCCGGTCTGGGCAGCCGAGCTATGGCTACGCCAGCGCCGGCGCAGGTGGCGTACCCGACGCGAACGCCGGATCGAGCGGAGCCTCCGCCGGCGGACGGATCAGCGGCCCGACCACCGGATGAACTGGCGGCATCACCGCGGGCTGCGGTGGGCGATCATCGCCACCGCCACGATCCTCGTGGCGTGGACCATCTACTCGCTGGTGTTGACGGTTCTCAACACCGAGCCCGGCTTCCTTCCGATGTCGCAGTGGTGCGCGGGACAGCCGCCGAGGTCGTACTACTGCGGGCAGGTGGAGGGCTTCGTCAAGGGCCCGCTGGTGCTGGCGCTGGGCCTCGCGGTCTTCCTCTTGTGGCGGTATCTGCGGGTCCGCCGCTGGTACGAGCGGAACGCCCTGCGCAATCGCCGGATGGTGATACCCACCGCCGAACGCGACATCAGCGGCGTCCACGTCGTCGGCCGGGACGAACTGTGCGAACTGATGATCCAACGGCTCCGCGACGAGGACAACCGCCGGCCGCTGCTGCTGGTGGGCGGCATCGGCACCGGCAAGACGGCCACGCTGGTCCGCCTCGCGGAGATGCTGATGGCCACCGACGTCGTACCCATCGGGATCGACCTGCGCACCGTCACGGATTCGGAGAAGCTGAATTTCCACCAGCTCGCCCAGGCACAGTTCGAGCGCACCATCGATACCCAACTGCACGCCGCGGGGGAGGCCGACAAGGTGTGGCGGCGGCTCTGCCTGGAGAACCGCATCGTCGTGCTCGCCGACGGCCTGGAGGAAGTCCTCGCCGACACCGCGCAGCCCGCCGACCGGGACAGCTTGCTGCGGGAGGCCGTCCGGGGCGCGGTCCGCGAGCGTCTCCCCCTGGTGGTCGCGTCGCGCCCCGCCGATCCGCTGCGCGGGCTGGAGGCGCTGCTGCTGCAACTGGAGCCGCTTGCCCAGGGCGCCGCCCTGGAGTACGTGCAGACCCGCAGCCGCCGCTCGGACGCCGGACAGCGATCGGACCGCATCACCGGGCTGGTCAAGGACGCCGACGTCGCCGACTCACCGTTCTATCTGCGCGTCATCGGCCAGCTCTACGGGATCGACCGCCTCGACAGCGTCGAGCCAGCGGGCCAGGGCAGATCCGCACTGCGCTGGAGCCTGCTGGAGGAGTGGTGTGACGCCACCGTCGCCGGGGACCTGTACGAGGACTACGGCATGCCGCCGACCGAACGGTCCGACGCGATCGAGGTGCTCTCCGCGCTGGCCTGCATCGGGTTGCGTGACAACCAGCAGTCGGTGCGCACCACCGCGCTCACCGGCGCCGACGGCGCGCAGGACGCCGGCCGCCAGTGGATCCTGGCCGAACTCCGGGCCCGGTTGCACAAGCTCAGCGCCGACAACCCGCAGGACATCGGGCTCGCCGAGACCACCGGGGACGCGCTCAACATTGTGGTAAAGCGGCAGGACGGGGTGCGCTTCCAGCACGGGGTGATCCAGGCGTACCTCGGCTCGCGCTTCCTCGCCGCCGCCCTGCGCGACGACGCCTTCCTCGAGCGGGCCTTCACCCGCAACCACGGCCCGGGACGGGAGCTGCTATCGGCCCTCACTCTCTACAGCCGCAGCGGCGGGGTGTTCGAACGGCTGGACGGACGGCGGATGCCGCCGTCCGCACGCGGAAAGCTGCACCGCCTCGGTGACGCCGTCCGGCAGACCGTGGG
This sequence comes from Micromonospora sp. LZ34, assembly GCF_052981855.1. Taxonomy (NCBI): domain Bacteria; kingdom Bacillati; phylum Actinomycetota; class Actinomycetes; order Micromonosporales; family Micromonosporaceae; genus Micromonospora; species Micromonospora sp. LZ34. The sequence continues at coordinate 9,912 of NZ_JBRIQN010000010.1, read as the reverse complement.
ACTCCGCACGGGCGGCCAGGACGCCACGGTCACCCAGAACCGGACGATCTTCCTCGTCCAGCGGCTCTGTGCCGCGGCGACCGGGACACGCAACCGCACCCGGGCCCTGGAGATGTTCGCCGCCGCGCTGGAGATGGACGCCGCCAGCGGGCACACGGTCCACCGAAAACTGGCCGACGCGATCCGCGACGCCTGGCCCAACTACCAGGGGGACGGCTCGGTCACCGACCGCCCCCTCGAAGACGCCAAGATCGCCCTCGTGCACCGGTACGGCGACGCCGCCCGGCAGCTCAGGGACCGGTCGCCGGAGGCCACCGGGCCCCGAGGGCAGCCGCCCGAGCCGCAGTACCGGCAACTGTTCCAGATGATCGCCGACGAGACGTCGTACCTGCCCCGGCTGGCCGCGGCCCGCGAGATCGGCAGCGGCGGCAATGCCGCCGCCCGCGCGCTGCACGACCTGCTCGACGAGCCGCCGCAGACGGCCGACACCCCGGGCCGGGAGCGCCTGGAGGAGCTGCGGACCTGGATCGCGCCGTCGCTGTTCCTCTTCACCGAGGGCGAGCACGCCCCCGGCGAACCGGACTGGCAGGGCGTGGCCCGGGAGACCCTGCGGCACTGGGTGCACCGCCTGGCCACCGACGCCTCGGAGGGGGCCCGCGTCTACGAACTCACGCTCGCACAGGGATTCCGGCTGGCGGCCAACTGCCGCGCCTACCCGGCGCACCGCAGCATCCTGATCGAGGAAGCCGAGAAGGCGCTGCGGCACTCCCATTTCTGGTACTCGCACCTCGTGCTCCTCCAAGCGCTCACCCTGCTGGCCCTACCCCGCGATCCCGGCGAGACGTTGCGCGAGCGGGGTCACGGCTCGGACCCCCGCGGGCTGGTCACCTTCTGGACCTCGATCGCCGGCGGCGGGCACCGCGCCCCGCAGCCCGGCAGCGGCACGGCACACCCGCTCGTCCTCGAGGTCGCCGACCTGTGCGCCGAAGCGCTCACCGACCGCCACCCGGAACGGCACTGCTGGGTGGACGAACGGGAGATCGTCGGACGCGTCGGAGCGGGCAGCCCCCAACCCGGCGTCCGCCGGCTCCAGGACTCCTGGCTCCCACCGTCACACGGCTGGGCCGTCCTGGAACCACGCGCCCAACGGCTGCTGGCCGACGTGATGCTGCTGCTCAACCTCGCCGACCGCGGACAGGACAACGCCGAACGGGCGCGGCGGCTCAGCCGAGCCAGCCGGGCCGAACTGCCCCCATGCCTCACCATCGACCGCAGCGCCATGCGAGTCACCCTCAGCCGCCGCCAGGCCCACGACGTCCAACCCGGCTCCACCTGCATCGACGACTGCCCGTTCCGGCTATGCCCACTGCCGCCCAAGGGAGACGAGCTGCCGTACCAAATGGACGAGGCCTTCTGCGCCCACCAAATCGACCTCATCGGGCACCTGTTCCGCTCGCCCGGGCGGGCGGACTGGCAGGCGGTCAACCGGGAGGACCTACGGACGTTCTGGCGGGAGATGTCCGAGCGGATGGCCCCCGCCTGGCGAAAGTAACCAGGCTGATTCGGCAGCGCCGGATGGCTAGCCGTCGCCTCGGAATGGACATCGTGCCGTTTCACGTCGCTCGCCCGCTCCATGACCGTGCTGAACGAGCGGGCTCGCCAGATCACTGACCGAGTGGCAGCTCGTAGGGCTGCCCATTCTCCTGTTGCCTCGACACTTGATGGCCCGACGTCCACGGCCGATCGGCTGCCCGGCGGTCATCGGAATGCTTCTGTGCGCGCCGTTCGGATCCCTCAGTGACGACGAGGTGTACACCAGCCCTGCTCGTTCTGGATGTACTGAAGGGCATCGGCATCTTTGCCGCATGCTGGATCGCCGGTGGCGCCATCCTCAGATGTTTCGCATGACCGTCTGGGTCCATGTGAGGCGGGTTCAATCAGTGGAGCTGGTTGGGAGCACTTGGGTGCGCTGAACGGGCGTTGAACTGCCTGCCGTTGGGCACCGAACGGCGCCCAACGGCATGCGCCCTGATGCGATGAAGGAGCGAGGCCTCCGCACCTCGTGACTCTCCGGCGGACGCTGGAGGTGCTCACGTCTCACGACGAAGGAGGCCCCTGATGGAAGCGTACGGAGGACAGCAGTTCGTGGGTATCGATCTGCACCGGTGCCGTTCGGTGATCGTGCGGACCACGACGGACGGAGAGCTGTTGGAGAGTGTGCGGATTGTCAACGACCCGGATCGGTTGACCGAGGTCATCGCGCGGGCTGGCGAGGTGCCGGAGGTGGTGCTGGAGGCCACCTACGGCTGGTACTGGGCGGTCGACGCGCTACAGGCCGCCGGCGCCCGGGTGCACCTGGCGCACCCGTTGGGCGTCAAGGCGTTTGCCTACCGGCGGGTGAAGAACGACGTGCGTGACGCCATCGACCTGGCCGACCTGCTGCGCATGGGTCGGCTGCCCGAGGCATGGATAGCTCCGCCTGCCACCCGCGAGCTGCGCGAGCTGGTCCGGCATCGGGCCAAGCTCGTCACACTGCGCAGCCACGCCAAGGCGCAGATCCATGCCGTGCTGGCCAAGTGCGGCATCCAGGTACTGATGAGCGACCTGTTCGCGTGGCCGGCACAGATCTGCTGGGCAGGCTGCAGCTGCCCGCGCCGTACGCGGCCCGTATCGCCTCCCTGCGCCGGCTGATGGAGCTGCTGGACTTCGAGATCGACGTGTTCGCCCGACTGGCCCGCGATCCGGGCTACCGGGCGGTGCAGGCCATCCCGGGCATCGGGCCGATCCTCGGTGCGGTATTCGTCGCGGAGATCGGCGACGTCACGCGGTTCACCACCGCCACCCAGCTGACCAGCTGGGCCGGGCTCACCCCAAAGCATCATGAGTCGGACACGCACGTGCACCGCGGCCGGATCACCAAGCAGGGTTCCCGACTGGTGCGCTGGGCCGCGGTCGAGTCGGTGCAGCTGCTGCCCAAGACCACCACGGTCGGACAGGTCCGTGACCGCATCGCCGCCCGCCGCGGCCGCAACATCGGCGTCGTAGCAGCCGCCCGCCGGCAACTGGAATACGTCTACTACGCGCTGCGCACCCCGACGGCGGCAGGAGCCGCCCAAAATCTGGTCGGCGCGAGGTCGTGCAGGTCATGACCCCCACCCCCGGCGTGGTCGCCCCCTCTGATTGACCCCGCCGACCGGAGCACCGCGCACCCCATCATGCCCGCCCTACCGCAGGCGAAGGGATGACCGGCAGCCCTCCACGGGCCTGCCCACCGCCGGGACACCTCACTCGTCCTGAACCCCGCCTTACGAGCCTCACAGGGCCCGCTGATCCCGCTCACCAGTAGCTCGGCCAGGTAGGCCGTCGACCTCCGCCTCCAACGGGGCGGCCAGCATCCGCGGCTCGCGATCGGCAGACCCTACGGCCAATTGCTGCGCGCCCAGTGCAGCAGGTTCGTCAGAGCGTTGCCGCCGGCGGCAACGTTCTGCCTCGGCTCACCGAAGTTGTCCTCGCATCCGGAGTGGGTGCCGACGACATCGGGTGATCCGTTGAACCACGCGAACACCGGCGCACCGCTCATGCCATCCTCGGTGTCGGCCCGGTACTCCAGCTCGACGCCGGCACCGTCGTTATCATCGTCGATGATCGGGAAGTTCAGGTGCAGCCACGGCCGCTCGCCGCCCTTGTCCCGTGGGTAGCCCGGCAGCGTCCAGACGCTCTGGTCCTCCCAGTCGCTGGTGTATGTCCGGAAGCCGAAAAAGCCGAGGTTGGTGCCGAGTGGAGTGTCTAGACGCATGACCGCCATGTCGTCACCTTGCGAGTGACTGCTGTATCCCTGGGCCGAGGTCACCCATGAGGCCGTCGACGCGCCGAGGATCGAGGCGCCGTCGTAGTAGGCCGGCACGAACAGCGCCTTCCAGTTCGACGAACCCCACGGCACTACGTGACTGGCGGTCAGGATCGTGCGAGCACCAAGGAGAGAGGCCGTGGCCCGCGAGGAATAGTTCGGGAGGGTCGCGTCCTTCCAGACGAAGATCCGGCCGACGAGGGAGAACGGCCAGGAGTTGGGGTAGTACGCCGACCGGTTGTCGACATCGATCACGCATTCCGGGCGCACCCGCGTCCCGTTGCGGCGCACCAGGCGGGGGCGCTCCACGTGGGGGGCCAGGGTCGGCGTGGCGGACATGGCGGTCCAGTCCGGGATATACGACGAAGCGTCGCGCCCCACGCTGTCGTCGGCCTCCCGCATGTCGGCGAGTTCGGACTCGATGGCCTCCGAGGTCACCGGCTCCACAGCCCCTACGACGATACCAAGCACGGTGTCGGGATCGCTGACGGCCACGCGCGCGTCCCGGCCTGTGGTGAATACGGTGGCAGGGTCATCGAGCGCGCCGGCGGACGGCAGACGATCGAAGACGAGATAGTTGCGCCGGTCATTGAGCTCCGCGGGCGCGTCGCCCCGTTGCGGGCGCGACTGCGCGATGATTCGATCCAGCGGGTCGGGTCGATCGTTTGGCATAGCTCTCCTTCAAGCCCTAGCCGGTCGGCGTGGTCATGCGGCCACGGGAGCAACTGGCCGACGATCTCCAACTACTCTCTCGCGATACGAGCAGCGCGCGTAGAGAAATTGGCAATATTGGGCCACTGCTTGCTCAGCCAGGTGATTGTGGCCGCCGACAACCCGGCCGCCGAGCCGGGGAACGACTCCAGCGCCGGCGACAGCCCGACCCCACCGGGACTTGCGGAGAGCCGGATGCGGTGAGAGCCGCACGTCCGGTTTGGGAGGCGGGCCGTAGAAGCGGACCAGTCGAAAGACCGGCACCGCGCTGCGGCCCGACCTCACACGATGAAGGTCCGCGAGCACCTAAGAGTCAACGTCCACGCCCTGATCGCGGTCGGCATCAACGCTGACGGCCAGCGTGAGGTGTTGGGCCTGGCCTGCAAACCCGTGCAGCCGGTACGAGGCACCCTTGACGCTTGCTGGAGGGCGTGCGGAAACGCTCGGCGCCGTATGTTCGGACGCTGGCGGGGCGGGCGGTGGTCTGCTCGGCTCGCCCGGGGGGCACCGTTGCATTGAGCGTTGGCATGATCGAGGCTTAACCGGTGAAGCGGTCCAGGCCTCGTCGTCCCTGGTCGCCGCCGAAGTCGGCGTTCACCGGGATCCGTTTCCCGTCCGAGGTGATCGTCGTCGCGGTCCGCTGGTACCTGCGCTACAACCTCTCCTACCGAGACGTGGAGGAACTCCTGGCTGAACGCGCTGCCGAGGTCGACCACGTCACCGTGTTCCGGTGGGTTCAACCGTGGACACTGCTGCTGGCCGACGCGGCCCGGTTCGCCCGCCACTCGCCCGGTGACCGGTGGTTCGTTGACGAGACCTACGTCAAGGTCAACGGCGTGCGGCGATACGTCTACCGCGCGATGGACCAGCACGGGCAGTTCATCGATGTGCTGATCTCGGCCCGCCGCGATGCCGATGCGGCCCGGCGGTACTTCCGACGGCGGGCGCTGTCGACGGCGAAGATGACACCCAGGGAGGTCGTCACCGACGCCGCCGCGGTCTACCCCGGCGCCCTGGATGAGCTGATCCCGTCCGCGTGGCACCACGTCGAGCAGTACGTCAACGATCCGATCGAGGGCTGATCACAGCCAGCTCAAACATCGGTTGAGGCCGATGTGCGGGCTACGGACGGACACGACGGCACAGGTGATCATCGCCGGAGACGGATTCATGCAGAACCTCCGCAGCGGACGCTACGAACTCGCCGTCGACGCCCCGCCGGCTACACGGGTCGCCGCAGCGTTCACCGAACTCGCCCAGGCGATCTGACCTCGGATCCCGTGACGGGCTCACCACGTCCGCCGATCCACAATGCAACAGCACCACCGACGCTGCCGCGAGGCTTCAGGGAGAGAACCCGACAGGCGCCCCGCAGGTCAAGGAAGCTCAGCCGGCAGATCGTGTGGGCTCACCTGTGCATGGATGAGCGCCGGGGCGGGGGACGCCTTGGCGTTAGCCAGCGCCGAATCCAACCCGGCTGCGGTGTTGACCGACTGGGCGGAGTGGACGCCGAGCGCGTCCGCGAATTTGACGAAATCCCATCGGTTGAGGACGACATAGGGCTTCGGCAGTGCCGCAGGATTGCCAAAATATGCCTTGTCGACGATGAACTGCTCGAAGGCGTAAATGCCGTTGCCGATTACGAGGACGACCGGGTTGCGACGGTGGCGCGCCATCGTGGAGAGCGCCTGCGCGGTCATGTGGAAGCCGCCGTCGCCGCAGATGACGAGCGGCCGCCGGTTAGAGGCGAAGGAGGCGCCGACGGCGGCGGCGACCGAATGCCCGATCGATGCCCACACGGCGCCGCACAGGAACCCATCGCGGCCCTTCACCGGGAGATTCGCAGCCGAGTACACCCCGAGCAACGTGTCGGAAACGACGAGCCAGGAGTCGTCCAGCGCGGCGCCGACCCGGTCGAACACCTGGCGGTAGGTCAAGGCGCCGGTGGCGGGCGGGGGCGCGGCTGGCACCACCCCCGGGGGTACGGGTTTGGGCGGCGCCGTCGCAGCCTCGGAGACGAGCGCCGCCACTAGGGCGCGGAGTTCCGCGTCCTGCTTCGGTCCACCCTTGATCCGCACCGTGCCGTCATACACGGAGACGATTTGGGTGATGCGATTGGTGACCAGCGGCGCGTAGCCGTTCGGGAGTACCGCCCCGAGCATCACCAGCAGGTCCGCCTGCTCGACCGCCTGCTTAACGGACGGGGTCAGTTGCGGCGGGTTGTAGACGCCGATCCAGCCGTTTCCCTGTTCGGGCAGCGTCGACTTGGCGAGCAGCGCGGTCGACCAGCGCACGCCAAGCTTCGCAATCAGGTCGGCGACCTGGTTAGCGAGCCCGTAACGCTGGATTTCGGTGCCGACCAGCACCAGCGGTTTGGTTGCGGCGCGGATCAGCTGGACGATCGTAGCCGCGAGCTGCTGCTCGGTGCCGGCCACGGGGTTGGTGAGCGAGAGCGGTCCGGCCGGCATTGGGCAGGGCTGGGTCCATAGGTCCATGCTGATCTCGACGTAGCTCGGCCGCTTCTTCCGGATCGCGGTCGCGAGCGCGGTGTCGACCGCCGCTGGCACCTGAGTCGTATTGCCGGCCCGCGTCGCGCTCCCAGTGACGAGCCGGTAGGCGTTCAGGTCCGTGTCGGGCTGGCCAATGGAGTGCGAGAAGAGGACGTCGAAGTTCTTGAGGTTGTCGAGGTGCCGGGCGGTCGGGCTGCCGTTGATGACGACGACTGGACTGCGCTCGACGTACGCGCCGGCGATCGCATTGATCATGCTCAACGTGCCGACCCCGTTGGCGACCGAGACCGCGCCGAGCCCCTTCGTGCGCGCGTAGCCGTCGGCGGCGTAGCCAGCTTCGAGATCGCTGGTCGTGACGACCGGCCGCACGCCGCGGGCGGCGGCCGCGTCGAAGAGCGCCGCGCAATACGCTCCGGGTACGCCGAAGAGGGTGTCGACGTGCTGCTCGCTCAGCCGAGTCAGGATGTAGTCGGCGACGGTGAAGGCTATGGTCACGCTCACCTCCGGGCCCGGCGTTCGGGCGAGTCAATCGGGAACAGCATGGCCGGCGTGGTCGGGTCGACCATCCGCGCGTTGCGCGGGTGGTGGACGTGGTGGTCCGGGATCGGGATCGGTGTCGCCTTGCCGAACTGGGCGGCGAGGTAGTGGACGAGCACTTTGCACAACGCCTTGTCCGGTGTCTCGTTGTTGAGGTGCTCTTGGTAGGTGCCGCCGATGACGACGTGGTCGCTGCGTGGGAACATGTACCCGTTCTTGCTGTAGAGGTACTGCAAATTCGGCTGCGGCGGCAGCATGGCGAGCTGTCCTGTGATCGGGACAACCCTTGCGTCGTGCCACAACGTCTGCGCTCCGAGCCCGGTGCAGTTCACGACGATGGTCTGCGCCAACGATGTGACCACCTCCGACCTACTCGCGAACTTCCGCTGCATGAATGTGACGCCGCGCTGCCTGAGATCGCGTTCTAGCCGTCGCAGAAAGATCGGCGGTTCGATCAGCAGTGTCTGATATCTGTATCCGGCTTGGGTGTGGTGCTCGAACGGCAGCCGCTCCAGAAATTCCCGGCGTGGCAGCAGTCCAGGCACGAGCCGCATCACTACCTCGAGGTTCTCCGCGGGGATGGGGCTGTAGTTGGGCCGTTCGGCGACGCCGAAGCCGTTGTCGATGCTGCTCCTGAAGGTCGTGTACGAGGTGTTGAGAATGTCCTTGAGCTCCTGCTCCTTACCGGCGTATGCCACGATGGACAGGGCCCATTGGCCGCCGGCCTTGGATGACGTCGTCTCGAGCGGCATGCGGTCCGCATAGATCGTGACTCCAAGGCCCAGGTCGAGCAGCAGCGTCGCGGCAGTCAAGCCCATGACGCCGGCGCCGAGTACCGCGACTTCCGTGTCGTGCGAGGCGGCGATACGGCGCTGCACGATCTCTTTTACTTTGGCGGCGCAGCCCCAACTCAGCGTGATGCCCGCACCACCGTGGCCGTAGTTGTGCACGATCAGCTTGCCGGACGCCGTCTCGGCGTCAAGCCGATAGGAGCCGGAGCGGTAGGGCCGCACCCCGGCGATGCATGCACCCGACGCATCTGCGTCGAAGGTGAAGGTTGGTGTCGGCAGATTGGGGACTGTCGACATTTGGCCTCCGCATCGATCGCGCAACACGCTTGAGTTGCTCGTGCAGCAACCTACGTAACTCGCTTCACGAGCTCTCCGGGATAAGAGTCTGCCTCTTGCCGCGTGGTTCGGCGTCCAGACTCACATAAGTGAGCCATATTCATCGCGAGTAGCGGTGTCTTCGGTGGCTTGGAGAACAAGGATGGAGCCGACACCGTACGCTCGTGGTGGACGGCCGAGCGGCAACCCAAGGGGCAGCGGTTGCAGCGGATCATTCGCCCCCAGTTCCGTAGCGCCTCGTGATGCACGCCCAGCTGCTCCGCCAGCCTGCGGATCACCGGGTTCGTTCGACTCCCGGTACAGGCGCACTGCGCCGGCAGGCAGATCGTCCGGGTCCTTCTTCGGCGCTGCCACAGATGACTTCTCTCCATGGCCTTCAGACCATGATCAGAAGCCTCCGCGAAAGCGGGGGCAGCTCAGAGCGGATAGCCCCGCCTGACGGAAGTAACCAGGCTGATTCGGCAGCGCCGGATGGCTCGCCGTCGCTGGCATATACGCACACGCCCCCACCCTGCCGGACAGGCCGGTGTGTACCCAACGTCTACCGGGCGGCAGCAACTTCCCATGAACAAAGCAGACCGGACAGTGCCGTCAGCGTCTGAGAGCGACGGCGAAGCGTAATAGCGGTTCAGAATTGCGGATTATGTGCGCTGTCGCAGCGCCGCCGACTTCTCAGGCGAGGAAAACCCTCGAGGTGAGGCCAGCATGGAGATGCTGGTCGACCCGCCGGGGCACGTGCGGCTGCCGATCAACGAAAACGAGACCGCGCAGTGTCCATCGAACCTCTCACGGGCCGGCTGGTCGCCTGGTCACATACGACACGGGATGGCGATGGCCTCTTCCCTAAGGGACGTCTCGCAACTCGGTGAAGGCGTTGCCCGGCGCCGGGCTGGCCGTCAACCCGCGAGGGCGATGTTGTGCAGGTTGGCAACACCGGAAGCGGCGGCGGTCAATGTGCTGGCTGCGCGCCGGTAATCGCGCAGGATCTTGAAGCACTTTAGCCTCGATCATTCGCGGGGTTGACGTGTTGGTACGACCCGTCTGATTTCATCGTTGTGAGTCGATGCTGGTCGTGGGTGGATGTGGTGGTGGGCCGGCTGTCGCGCCGGGTGAGCGTGGGTCTCCTGGGGTCCTCCGGTCGTTGGGTCGGGGCTGATCGGTGTCAGCCGGGGGCGGGGAT